>JAUYCD010000067.1 GCA_030692375.1 Candidatus Latescibacter sp.
AACCCGAATTATTCACAAACTTGCTATGACATTTTCTTAACTCTTTTTTAAACAAATACTTATTATTAATTTTTGGATGCAGCCCCCTAAATCCCCCGAAGGGGGACTTTTCGTGGTAAAGATGAAAATACGAAAGCGTAACTTTTAAAAAATAACCGATTATGCCTTGTCTTGCAGTCTTTTAAGTCCCCATTCGGGGGATTTAGGGGGCTGTATTTTACACTCACAGAGACTAAAATACTGTTTTCATGCATAATTCGGGCTAATACATATTTCTTTCTATAATATAATGAATTTATTTATAAAAAAGTTATTCGATTGTGTCGTTGCGCAAGCGCTATACGAGTGTAAAGCAATAAGGGAGGATGCCTGAGAGAAGCGGTTTTCATTGACATAATAGAAACAATTTATTATACTTACAAATTGTAATTTATCCTATCTATGCTAAATGTTACTATATACAATTATTTCTCTTTTTACCATCTGCGGAGGTTTTTTTGATTCGGAGCATGACCGGTTTCGGCAGCGCAGAAGCGGTTGAGAACGGAACCAGTGTAAAAGTGGAAGTTCACAGTGTGAACGGGCGATTCCTGGACCTGAAAATGAAGCTGCCCAAATCTTTTTCTGAGTATGAAGGCGAAATCAGAAAGATTGCGCAGGACTATATCGAACGCGGGCGGGTGCATGTGACTGTCAGTTTGAACGTGACCGGGCTGCGGGCTTCCAGCGTCCGGGTGGATTACCAGCTTGCGGAAAGGTACGTGAAACTGGCGGAAGAACTGGCCAGTCTGCACGGAATAGAGAACAGAATGGATGCCCGGACGCTTCTTTCTCTGCCGGAAATTCTGACCTGGAAGGAGGAAGATACTAGTACGGAGTCGCTGTGGGGGCTGGCAAAAAAAGCTGCTCTGGCGGCGTTCGAATCCCATCGCGCCATGCGTGAAAGTGAGGGCGCTGCCATCGGCAGGGATTTCCGTAACCGGCTGGATAATGTCCATAGTCACATCCTGGAGATTGAAAAGAGCATTCCCAGGATTATCGAGACCAATACAGCCCGGTTCCGCAAACGTATCGAAAGCCTGGTGGGCAGCGATACCTTCGATGAGATACGGTTTAACATGGAAGTCGCCCTTTACGCCGACCGGGTGGATATCACCGAAGAATGCGTACGGTTCAAATCCCATCACGATTTATTCGTTAAAGAGCTTGCCCAGAAGAAATCTTCCGGTAAAAAACTCTCCTTCCTTCTCCAGGAACTGAACCGTGAGGTGAACACCATGGGATCAAAAGTTATGGATGCCGGGATCGCGGGAGTTGTGGTGTCCATCAAGGAAGATCTCGAAAAGATGCGCGAGCAGGGCGAAAACATGGAGTGATGGAGAAATATGCATTGAACGGGTGCAATGGAAAAGGAAAGACATGCGGGAAAGGCAACCCCGCGGGATTATTGGTTGTTTTTTCAGCGCCCTCCGGCGCAGGGAAGACCACGGTGCTCCGCGCGGTTTTGAAAGCGCATCCGGAGATGAAGTATTCCGTTTCGGTGACCACCCGGAAATCCCGTGCAGGGGAGAAGGACGGAGTTGATTACCATTTCGTCAGCGAGGAAAAATTCGATGCTCTCGTTGCCCGGAACGCTTTCCTCGAATGGGCGGTCGTCCACTGCAGCCGCTACGGCACTTTGAAGAGTACGGCTGAAGAAGGATTGAAACGGGGCGACCGGATTATTTTTGATACCGATACGGTTGGGGCGTTCAATATCAAGAAGCGCTTCCCCGATGCTGTATTGATTTTCATCGCCCCGCCTTCACCGGAGGTGCTCAGGGAGCGTCTCAGGAGCCGTGACACCGAATCACCCGAACGTATGGCGATACGGTTTGAAGCGGCGCCCGGAGAGATGAGCAGAATGGGTGATTATGATTATATTGTAGTGAATGACAGTCTGCACGATGCTGTTTCACGGGTGGATTCTATACTTAAGGCAGAAAGCCTGCGCAGCATGAGGATTGCACCGGTATTGACCGAATGGAGGAGGTATCTTAATGGAAAAGGGACAGACCACAGTGAATTATGATAAACTGGATTTTGATAATTTGGGCGTAAACCCCTACGAAGTTGTCATTGCCGTTTCCAAAATGTCGCGCGATATTAATGATAAAGTGCAGAAATATCTAGGCCACGATTGTGAGGTCTATCCTATCCGTGTGGCTATGAAAAGGCTGCAAAGCGGACAGGTACAATTCAAATACAATGATGAGAACGGAAAGCGTTAAGAATCTTCCGGCGGGGAATCATGATATCTGATCCTGGAAAAATTCTGGCGGCATTTGTTGCCCAGCGCCTGGAGATGGGTGAAACCGAGTGGTTTTTTCTACCCCGGCTTTCTTTCAACCGTGAAAGCGGCACGGCAAGGAACGGCGCTCCTCACCGCGAGACGAGCGGGGAAGCTGTTTGGGCAGGGAATTCCCTTGAGGATCTTCGGGAGGCAGTGGGAAAGTGCCTCCGCTGCCCTCTCGGCGGCTCCCGGACACATTTTGTATTCGGGTCGGGCAATCCCCATGCGCACATCATGTTCGTCGGAGAGGCCCCGGGGGCCGATGAAGACCTGCAGGGACTGCCGTTCGTGGGACGTGCGGGACAGCTTCTTACCAGGATGATCGAATCCATCAAGCTCCGCCGTGAGGATGTCTATATTACCAATGTGCTGAAATGCCGTCCGCCCAATAATCGTACTCCGTCTCCGGCGGAAATCGAAAAATGCGAACCGATTCTTCTTCGGCAGATCGAGATCATTCATCCCCGGATTATCTGTGCGCTTGGGCTGGTGGCTGGCCAAACTTTGCTCAGAACAAAATCTACTCTTGGCTCTCTCCGTGGGAAAGTACATGATTACCATGGGGTCAAACTCGTGGTTACCTATCACCCCGCCGCTCTTTTGCGGAATCCCCAGTGGAAGCGCCCGACCTGGGAAGACCTCAAATTTCTGCGCCGTGAATATGATGGAATGGAGATATCGTGATGGCGGAAAAGGGGAGCGCCCTTACCGGCGCTAATCCACCGCAGGCCCCGGAAATCGAAAGGGCTGTTCTCGGCGCGATGCTTCTCGAAAAGGAAGCGATCGGTATTGCCGTAGAAGTCATCGGGAAAGAGGAGGACTGTTTTTACAAGCCGGCGCATGCCGCCATTTACAGGGTCATAACCGACCTCTACGATCAGAATTTTCCGGTCGACCCGCTCACAGTAACCGAGAGACTCCGTCAGCGGGGGGTTCTGGACCAGGTGGGAGGTGAAGCAACACTGGCGGCAATCGCCCAGGAGACCTCCAGCGCCGCCAATATCCGCTATCACTGCCTGATACTGCGGGACAAGGCTTTCTTGAGGAAAATGATCGCGTTGGCCACATCCATCCGAAACCTTTGCTACGATGATACAGCCGAACCTTCATCTATTCTGGCGAACCTTGAAACCAACATATCAGATCTCTCCCACATGCGCCTGTCAAGGGGATATGTTTCTCTTCACGACACGGTTTACCAGGCCTATCGTGAAATAGGCCGTAAATTGGAGACAAAGGACGGTCTCACCGGAGTTGATACGGGGTATGAACAGTTAAACAAAATGACGGGAGGCTGGCAGCCTTCCGATCTCATCATCGTGGCGGGCAGGCCCTCGATGGGGAAAACGGCGTTTGCGCTGGACCTGGCCAAGAACGCCGCCTCCAAAGGGATCCCGGCCGGAGTATTCAGCCTGGAAATGTCCTCCGTTCAACTGGTGATGCGGATACTGTATAACGAGGGAAGGTTCGACGGTTCAGCGCTTTCTGTTCACAAACAGAAAACCGAAGACTGGACCAGGCTGTCCGACGCCTGCGCCCGCATTCAAAGCTACCCGATCTATATTGACGATACGCCAGCGCTTTCGAGCATCGAGCTTGCCGCCAAGGCCAAAAGGCTGAAAACAGAGCGTGATATCGGGCTCCTCATTGTCGATTATCTTCAGCTTATGCAAGGTTCCAGCCGTGAATCGAGGCAGCAGGAAATCTCTTCTATTTCGCGGGGTCTCAAAGCCCTGGCCAAGGAACTGGAAATACCCATCATAGCACTGAGCCAGCTCTCGCGGATCGTTGAACAGCGCGGCGGCGATCATAAGCCGATTCTCTCCGATCTTCGCGAATCGGGCGCCATAGAGCAGGACGCCGATGTGGTGATGTTCATGTACCGCGCCTCTGTATACGGGATCAATCCCGAATACAAGATCCGGGATCAGAATGTGAATCCTTCCGATGTGGCCGAGGTCATAATCCGTAAGCAGCGCAACGGTCCCATCGGCACCATTCTCCTTCACTGGATAAAAGAATACATGAAGTTCGCCGAGTTTGATTACGAGGCCTCTGAAGAGTTCTTCTAAATGGTGAGGCAATTGTGGCCGGATTTTTCGGGTGGTATGTACTGATTTCGGACAGAATAGCGAATGCTGTTTTGAAACCGGTTATGGAAATCGGCGATATCATGCTCTTTTTCGGGAGGGTGCTGCGCACCATACCCGCAATTCCCAAGAGCATGCATCTCATTTTCCAGTCCATGCTGGAAATTGGGGTTCGATCCCTTCCCATTACCTTCATAATCTCCATTTTTGCCGGAGCGACGACGGCCTGGCAGGCCCATTACCAGCTCCAGGGCATTGTCAGCACGCGGTATATCGGGACTGCTGTTTCGAAGTCGATTATCCTTGAACTGGCGCCGGTTCTGACCGGTCTTGTGGTGGCGGGAAGAATCGGCGCCTCCATAGCGGCTTCGCTGGGAGCCATGCGGGTAACCGAGCAGATCGATGCTCTCTCCACCATGGCCATCGACCCTTACCGGTATCTGGTTCTTCCCCGGATCGCGGCGGGAGCGATTATGGTCCCGATGCTGACAATCTACAGTTGTTTTTTTGGTATCCTGAGCGGGGTTATCATTTCCCTGGCATTTCTCGATGTTCCGAGCGGAATTTTCATTTACGGCCTGAAGCATTTTTTTCATTACAAAGATATCTTCGTGTGCCTTTCCAAAGCCTTTGTTTTCGGCGCCGGGCTGAGTCTTTTTGGCTGTTACTACGGATTTGCCGCCAGAGGAGGCGCCGAAGGAGTAGGCCAGGCGGCCATCAGGGCGTATGTAACCTCGGCGGTTTTTATTCTCCTGACCGATTTTATAGTCGCTTCGCTGGTGCTGTAACAATTTCTGTGTCAAGGAATTCATGATGGCGGAACCGAGAATAGAACTCAGGGAGGTATATAAAAGTTTCGGCAATAACCAGGTTCTCCGAGGTGTGAGCCTATCTGCCCGGCAGGGAGAAACCCTGGCGATCATCGGGCAGTCCGGTGTTGGGAAAAGCGTCATTCTCAAACTCATGGTGGGATTGATAAAACCCGATAGGGGTATGGTGCTGGTAGACGGGGAAGATATCAACGATGCCGGAGAAGAAAGCCTTTTCCGGATCAGAAAGAAATTCGGGTTTCTTTTCCAGGGATCGGCGCTTCTCGATTCCCTCACCGTGGAAGAAAATGTCGGTCTGGGTCTTACCGAGCACCTGTCTTTTTCACAGGGGGAAATTCGGAGAATTGTTGCAGATAAACTCGGCATGGTAGGAATGCAGGGTGTGGAGGATTACCTGCCCTCCGATCTCTCGGGAGGGATGAAAAAAAGGGTGGGGCTGGCCCGGGCCATCGCCATGGAGCCGGAGATTATTCTTTACGATGAACCCACGACCGGCCTTGATCCCATCACCGCGGACAGCATCAACGAGCTGATCGTTTATTTGAAAAACCGGCTGGCCATAACTTCTGTGGTGGTCACCCATGACATGACCAGCGTCCGCAGGGTGGCCGACCGTGTGGCCATGCTGCATGACGGTGAAATTATCTTTACCGGAACCATTGCCGAGCTCGATATCACAGATGATCCCGTGGTCCGTCAGTTTATAGAAGGCCGTGCCGAGGGACCGATCAAACCGGCATTTGGGATGAAAGCAGACCTGGACAACGGTCTCCTGTCGACCGTTACAACGCTGAACGGTGAGATATGAAACAGTTTTTCCGCATCTTTCGCTATATTTCCCGATATAAGATGCTTTTCACTGTTTCAGTGTTTTTTTCGATTCTCTATGCACTTATGAACGGATTCAGCATCTATTTGATCGGTCCGTTCACGAAAACCATATTCAAACCTGAAACGGTAGTAAAGTCAGCGTATTCACCAACAGCCCCCCTCGATTTTTTTGGTGCATGGAAAGCAGGCCTAAAGCACGCTTTCGATTCTTTCATGGGGTACGGGAATCCCCATGAAATACTTACCAGGCTCTGTTATCTGATCATTTTCGTAATTTTCCTTAAAAACCTTTTCTCATACTTTCAGGGATATATCATGGCCCATGTGGAGCAGGGTGTGGTCAGAGATATCCGTGAGGATGTCTACGCCTCCTATCACCGGCTCCCGCTGCGTTTTTTCCAAAAGAGGAAAACAGGCGACATGATCAGCAGTGTCATCAATGATTGCAACGCGATAAACGATAACCTGAACAGCGCCTTAATTGACCTCATCAAAGAGCCGATAAACATTGCGGTTCTCATCGGAGTCATGGTGGTCATCAACTGGAAGCTCACCTTATTCACCTTTTTGGTGGCTCCTCCCAGTCTTTACATCATCATGCGTATCGGGCAGAAACTCCGACGCCGCACAACCACCACACAGGACCGTATCGCCGCCCTGACCTCAGTTCTGGAAGAGACTATCTCTAATATCAGAGTAGTTAAAGCTTTTGCCATGGAAAAGTTTGAATTAATGAAATTCAACCTGGCGAATAACTCATACTTCCGGTCGCTCATACGGTTGTTCCGAGTGAGAAGGCTTTCCTCACCGGTGACAGAATTTCTCGGAGTGGCGACAGTGGTGCTTGTGCTCTGGATCGGAGGGACGATGGTGCTCGACCACAAGGGAGAGCTTGATGCCGATAAATTTATCGTATTCATTGCGTTCATGTTCATGCTGATGCAGGCGATAAAGCGGCTTTCCGAAGTAAATGTCAAACTGCAGGTGGGTATCGCAGCCGCCCAGAGGGTGTTCGATGTCATGGACCAGAAGAGCGATATTGTCGACCCGCAGAATCCCCTTTCGATCGATTCCTTCAGTCAAAGCATCCGGTTCAAGAATGTTTGGTTTGAATATGATCCGGGAGTTCCGGTACTAAAAGATATCAATCTCACCGTGAACGTCGGAGAAACAATAGCCATTGTAGGGGCATCGGGAAGCGGTAAGTCTACCCTTCTGGATCTGCTCCCGCGATTTTTCGATCCTCCGGAGGGTGCGGTAGAGATAGACAGCCACGATCTCCGTGAATACAAGCTCGATGATCTCCGGCATCTTTTTGGTATTGTGACCCAGGAAACCATCCTTTTCCACGATACGATCAAGGCGAATATTGGGTACGGACGCCCGGACATCTCGTTGGATGCCATCATGGCTGCGGCCAGGACCGCCAATGCGCATGATTATATCATGGAGTTTGAAAAAGGGTACGAAACAGTCATCGGAGACCGTGGAACCAAGCTTTCCGGGGGCCAGCGGCAGCGTATCGCCATCGCGCGCGCCATCCTGAAAAATCCCCCTATACTTCTCTTCGATGAGGCTACTTCGGCGCTCGATACCAAATCGGAGCGTGAAGTCCAGACAGCGATCGACAAGCTTATGGAAGGCCGCACAACATTTGTTATAGCGCACCGTTTGTCTACGATACAGCATGCTTCCCGTATTGTTCTCCTGGAAAAGGGAAGAATTGTCAGAGCCGGGACACATGCGGAATTATACGAGAACGAAAGTATCTACAGGCGTATGTATGATCTGCAGTGGCAGAATATTAAAAAGTATTGAATGAATGTGTTAACGTTAAAAAAAAAGTTGTACATAACAATAAAAACGCTTGACAAGAGCTTAAAAAGTCTTAAATTTATAGTACAATTATATTTGTTATCTACTGTAAGCGAATGGAACTACATGAGTATCAAATCCGTTTTATCCGCATGAATCTGTTATATTATGCGGTTTTTTTTTCTTCACTTTAAAAGAGAGGCAGCGTATGTCCATCGGTAAAGTCAAGTGGTTCAATGAAGTCAAAGGTTATGGGTTCGTCACAACGGAAGACGGCAAAGATGTGTTTGTACATTATTCCGCAATCAAGGGTGAAGGATTCCGTACCCTCAACGAAGGGGATTCTGTAGAGTTTGAAATTACTGAAGGTCCTAAAGGACCCCAGGCAGTAAATGTAACCAAAAAAGCTTAGTTCATTCACTACAGCATATAGATAGTAAACTGAAACTTTTTCAGGCGGTATTATTTCCGTTTTCTTCGTACGAATAAATTTCAGATTGCGGTTTTTTGTCATTTTTCAAGAGGAGAGGTTGAGCATGTCAGTAGGTAAAGTCAAATGGTTTAATGAAGTAAAGGGGTATGGTTTTGTAACGATGGAAGACGGAAAGGATGTTTTTGTTCATTATTCCGCAATCAAGGGTGACGGATTCCGTACCCTCAATGAAAATGACGAGGTCGAATTTGAGATCACCGACGGTCCTAAGGGTCCCCAGGCGATTAATGTAACGAAGAAAGGCAAATAAACATCTTATAGATACAGAGTTTGAAAAAGGCCTCTGTAACAGGGGCCTTTTTTTTGGTGCGCCCGGCAATAAACCTCCATTGATTTATAACGCTAAATTGTGTAAATTATACAGGGCTCCTGTAAGTCTCCTGTTACAGGATTTCTCAATGGTCAGGGGGGTCCTGTGGCATAAAGCTGCTTCAGCCTGCCCCGGGGGAATAGCAACGATGAAAATCATACCCTTTTATGCTCTCGTTGACAGAATCGCGGAACTTATCCCGGTAACCGTCAGGATTCTCCCTGCCGATGTCCTCACTGCCATTACCCGCATGAGAGCCGGGGAAACATCCCCTCTGGCTGTTTCCATACTCGATCAGATCATCGAAAATGCCTGTATTGCCTCCCGGGAGCTTCTCCCCCTGTGCCAGGATACCGGAGTGTCAGTGTTTTTTGTGGACATCGGGGAAGGAGTGAGGGTTGAGGCGCCGGGGCTCGACGCCGCCATTCAGGAAGGAACCCGCAAAGGATACCGTGAAGGCGATCTTCGGATGTCCATGGTTCGGGACCCTCTTCGCAGGGTGAATACGGGCGACAACACTCCGGCGATTGTACATTGCCGCATGGTTCCCGGGGAGCTTCTCAGGGTGGTATTCTGCCCGAAAGGCGGAGGCGCCGAAAACATGAGCCGTCTGGCCATGCTTTCGCCGGGCGAGGGCAGGAAAGGGGTGGTGGAGTTCGTGACGGATACGGTACGTATCGGCGGCGGCAGACCCTGTCCGCCGGTGATTGTGGGAGTAGGCCTGGGGGGTGATTTCGAGGTTTCGGCGATTCTTTCCAAACGCGCCCTCCTGCGGAAGATAGGGGAAAGGAACACTGAAGCTTTCTATGCCTCCCTGGAAGAGGAGATGCTTGAAATAATCAACGCGCTCGATATCGGGCCGATGGGTTTCGGGGGCCGCACCACCGCGCTGGATGTTTTCATCGAGACAGCGCCCTGCCATATCGCAAGTTTGCCGCTCGCGGTCAATATCCAGTGCCATTCCGCCCGTCACGGGGAAATCGAGCTGTAGCGCCTTATGCAACAAAGTATAGCTGGTGTAAAAATATTTCCCCTGTTTTTCCGGTTATCCGGAAATATTCTGGCGGTATGTTGTAAAAACAGACGCCGAAATAAGTTCGGTATAACCCTTCATAGTATGGATTAAGGAATGCTGTCAACAGATTTTGATAAAATAGTGCTTGTTTGACGAAATAGTGCTTGTTTTCAATACTATATTTATATATATTTAAAAAGCTTGTGAAAAACCTTCTTTAATTGATAGATGCCGAAACGGTTTCATCGTTCCCGCTAAGCGGCAACAAGTTCGGCATGACGTCATCCTGAACTCGTTTCAGGATCTAAATGATTATAAAAACCACCTTTTTCACAAGCCTTTTACGCATGTTATATAAATCAGACCCCTCATACCTGGGGTAAAGCATCATGGTGAACACCGATGTCATCTCTGTCGCCACTCCACTCGACCGGGGTGTTCTCTGCCGGTTGAAAGCCGGAGATCGGGTGACGCTTAGCGGTGAAGTGCTCGTTTTCCGTGACGAGGTGCACCGTATCCTCTGCGGGATGATAGAGCATGGAGAGACGCTGCCGTTCAGCCTGAAAGACGCCGCCCTCTACTATTGCGGCCCTACGCCTGCCAGTCACGGTATGCCGGTCGGGTCCGCCGGGCCTACCACATCGAGCCGCATGGACCGTTTCACCGGGCCGCTCCTTAAGCAGGGGCTGGCCATGACCATTGGCAAGGGCAACCGCTCGCCCGAGGTCGCTGCGCTCCTGGTGCTTCACCGTGCGGTGTACATGGCGGCGACCGGAGGGGTCGGAGCGCTTCTGGCCAGACACATCACCTCTTCCAAAGTAATCGCTTTTCCCGAGCTCGGCCCCGAGGCGGCGCGGATTTTTACCGTGCGCGATTTCCCCCTGATCACCGCGATCGATACGGAGGGGAAAAACATATATGAAATCTGAAATCTGTTTTTTGTCGTGTGGGTGTATACCTTTTTGGAAACGGCATGAGATAATGAAACTTCATTTCGAAAAAAAAACCCTTGCGTTTTTACGTGCCATATTAGGTTTCATGATTTTCTATGTCGCATTATCAACATTGTTTTACGTTTCCAATCCGCTTATCACCAGGTGGCTTATGCCTGCATACACTCAGATCATCGAGAGATCTTTCCCGGGAAACGAGCTGGTTTCGATAGAAAACACCGGCCAGTCGATCATCTATAAAATAAAGATAACGAGATACATCAAAGGCATTGATATTATCCTGGTGGACTCTCTGGTTTCTTCCATTCATTCAAGCTTCCAATTCGTGACCCTTATTATTTATTACTCTCTCCTTTTTGCATGGCCTTCTCTTCCACTCTCGAAGAGGATAAAGGCATTCTCAATAACCTTGCCGATTATCGTGCTCTTCGTGTGCATCGATATTCCGGTTACCATCATCAGCTCGATCGACCTCCAATGTATTGTTAAACTGCAGGGAATACCATTGGTCGATACATTCTCACGAAGAGTCATTCTGTTCCTCAGCCATTTTTTCAATAATGGCGGACGGCAGTTTTTCGCAGTGATGCTCTTCGCTTTCACCATAATCCCCTTCAGCCACAGTTCGCTGCCGCTGAAATCCGCTGTTTTAGACAATAATAATCGACCAGCGCCGAAAAACCGTAATGAACCCATTAAATCAACAATAAAACAATTAATAAAACCCGAATCACATGCAGAATATTAATTTTTTTCTTTTTGTGACCTGAATCACCGATTTTTTTCTTGCATACTCGTTATTTTTATTGTAACATAGTACAGGTTTTTTTTTATATAGTGTAAAGGAATGTATTTCGTGATATTTGCTAAAATTTTAGTGAAAAAACTCTTGACACCGGTTTCTAATTATGATAATATTCTCTCTATATATATGGCTGATTAACTTTCAGTTGAGTCAGGTAACTCATGAAGCCTTACAGGGAAATTACACTAATCTCTTGTAAATAGTAGGCTTACTATGGGAATTGCTGTTTTTTTATCATATCATCTGGAAGTACAAGTACACAAAATTCAGCACAAACCGCGCGTGAAAAAGGACAAACAAAGAAAAAAAATGAGGAAAGGAGGATTTTGCCTGCCGGAGAAATGGCCGGCGCACGAGTGTTGATCCAAAATACACAGGCAAAGAGGTTAGGTTCCCAACGAAAAAACAAAGGAGGGTCTGGATGCGGTAAAAATCCGTGTAGATGTAATGTTTGCACGAATGGTTTGTTTAGTGATTAACAGATGCAACATTTTTTCCAATTCTCTGAAAGGAGATGGATATGAAGTACAAATTCTTTTTGGTAACGCTTCTTTTAGGAGCTTT
>JAUYCD010000068.1 GCA_030692375.1 Candidatus Latescibacter sp.
AACTCGATTCAGGATCTAAATGATAATAAAAAGTAACTTTTTCACATGCATTTGAGAATTGGAAACACTAAATCAGGAAATGAATTTCTCAAAGATTCCCCCAAAGAGAAGTTTAACATCACGGCGAACCTCTTCCTCATCAACTCTCCATCCTGAATCAGCCAGATCCAGGTACTTTTCCGCCAGGACATCTCCGATAACCTTTCGAGAGTGACGCCACTTGTACAGAAGCTGGTCAAGAACGCGTGCATCGGAATGCTGGGGTATCATGGAGAAACCGAGAAGCTCGATCCGTTCCCTTGTCATCTCCTCGATGATGCTGGGGTTGTTGAGAAACCACCAGCAGCCGAATACCATAAGGTTCGGGAATTTCCGTGCGGTTACACAGAGTTCATGCTGGTTCTCGCGGGAAAGCATGGTGACCAGGAAACGATTTTCGGGATACAGGGAACAGAGCCGCACCAAAGCATCTATTGAACTTTTGCCCACACTGTCCCCGGCCAGCCCGAGCTCGGGATTGACCAGCTTCTTGACCCCGATCATCATCGCAAACGGGAGGTTGTTCTCTCTCCCCGCAGGCAAAACACAGCGTTCTATAATGACGCCGCATGGGGAGTTTTCAGGAAAGGTAAAGGAAGGGGGTAATGACGCTGCCATGTAAACGGGATGCATCTTTTTGACCCAGTCGGAGAGAAAACGGCGTATCTCGCGGAAAGTCCAGGGGCCGAGACCGTGCTCCACTTCATACCCCCAGGATTTCAGCATGTCACAGGAACGGTTCCAGTCGAGGAGAAGGCGGTCGATGCGGAGGGCGGCGAGAAACCGTGAATCACGCTGCATCTCACGGTTCCATATCGGGCGTTCGGAGTCATCGAACGGATCATTGGTCATAACCACCTGGCGGACATTGGACCTGGCGAACACAATATCAATGTAGTCGGCAGCCCGCAGATCCCTGAAGTAAGAGCGAATATTCTCCAGGTTTCGCTCTCCGGGATCAAGACCCAGCTCCCGGATGCAGGTCACAATGCCCCTGCATGCTTCGGAAATCGGGGAACGTTCGAGAAAAAGGCGCCGCCAGATATAATCAGCCTGCTCTTTTTTGCTCATTGCCCAGAACTGTGCATACGGCATGGGAGCGGCACGGAAAACCTCGGCTATGAGATAATGATATGTCAGGAGTTCATCGATTCCCCAGAGAAGGAGATTTCCGAAATTGGCGTCAAAGATATGTGTATGCACATCGAGAACGGGGGTTTTCTCAACTGTTGATTTGACCATCCGGCTGATCGCATCTCGATCAATAGCTTGCATCTTACTCTCTCCCATTCTAATATTGTATATGCTTGACAAAAGAATTCAAAACATTTAGACATGATTAACAAGATTAACACGACTGGAAATAAAAAGATAAAATCTTGTAAATCATGTAAATCCTGTCTAAAAAATTCATCTATATCTTGTCGGATCCTGTATGCCGGCATTCCTGAACCCTTTTTTACGAAGCTGGCAGCTGTCGCATTCGCCGCAGGCGAAACCTTCCCCGGAGGGATCGTAACAACTGAATGTGAGAGAGTAATCAACTCCAAGCCCCACTCCGGTTTTGATGATTTCCGCTTTTGAAAAGTGGATAAGCGGAGTACGGATGGTAATCCTGCGGCCTTCCACACCTTCTTTGGTGGCGAGATTGGCCATGCTCTCAAAAGCCCGGATGAATTCGGGGCGGCAATCAGGATACCCGGAATAATCAACTGCATTCACTCCGATGAATATGTCATGTGCGCCTATAACTTCGGCCCATCCCAGGGCATAGGCGAGGAAAATGGTGTTACGGGCCGGAACATAGGTGATCGGAATGCCCTGCGCGATTTCACCTTCGGAACGGTTCTTCGGGACTTCGATATTTGAAGTCAATGCCGAGCCGCCGAAAAGCCGTAGATCGATAGTTACCAGCAACCTCCGTTCGACTCCGAATGTATCGGCAATCTTTTGTGCGGCATCCAATTCGCAGGAATGCCTCTGTCCGTAGTTGAAGCTCATGGTGCAGGCTTCAAATCCGTCGCGAATTGCAATAGCGAGCGTGGTGGCGGAATCCATTCCTCCGGACAGGAGCACCACCGCTTTTTTAAAGTTAGTGGTCATGGTTGTTTTTCCTGACGGTAGGTTGCCCTGTACCTGTCGCTTTCAGCGACGGTAACCGAGAGAACAGAGGCGCCGTTTCTGTTTATCTCGTGGGAAAGCCGGTCAAACAGTAGGGAGGCGATGTTTTCGGCGGTTGGATTTACCGTGGAAAAATATTCAAGCTCATTTAAAAAGCGATGGTCAAAATCTTTAACCGATTCCTCAAGTGTTTTCGCTATCACTTTGAAATCCATAGCCATACCCATGTTGTCATTACTTTGCGCGCCCACATTCACCGTGACCTTCCAGGTATGCCCGTGAACACGTCCGCAATCGCCTACATAGCCTCGTAAACAGTGCGCTGCAGAGAACTGGGTATCTACACTGAGTTCAAACATTTCCATGTCCTGAGATTCAAAATGTTTATTTCCCCGAGATTTTCCAGGCTACCCGTGCGAGGGTTTTCTGGTCACGGGTTATTTCGAGAGTAATCGAACGATTATTCGGACCGAACAGATCTTCTTTGAAAAAGGTTATCCGGTTAAAAATCAGGGTTATTTCCCCCCGTATGCGATTTCTGGCCAGTTTTATGCGATGACTGCTTGAATAAACACTATCCTGCTCTGAAACCACCGGAATGGCAACGATTTGCAAAGGTTCGATCATGACTCCCTTTGCATTAACAATATACATGGACCAGAATTTTGGATTGATCGACAGGGAGGAAAATCCGGATTCCATTTCGATACGGATGCGGAATTGTCCGTTCTGTACCTTTTCTCGGAGATATTTCTGACGATATTCAGTATATGCTTTCTCTCCAAGCGAATCCTTCCCGGCCTGGTACCGTATATCCGCTTCTGTCGAGAGGCTGTCCAGGAGTATGGCCTTACAATAAATCTGCTCCTCGTGACTTGGATCCACCCGGCGGATAGAACTGCTGATGGAGCCCGGTTCGATCAAAGGATTGTCTATACGGAACGGGATGGTATACTGGGTCAGAATTTTTTCGGCATCGCTTTCGGTTTTAAATTCCTGATTCCAAACTTTACTGATATCCGCCACCTTATCGGCATGATTGAGATTTCCGGACCGTGATGCGCACGATGACCAGGCCATACCGCAAAAAACCGGGAGAATTATCCAGACTGATTTCATTCTTCCTCCGTTTGTTGCTGAAATATAAAATAATGTGCAGAATAAAGCAAGAATCCAAAAAGGCTTGCGGGTATTACATGAGTTTGGTAAATTCAGAAGCACACAGAGGGAGAAACATGGCGAGGATACAGTTAACCGGGCTTTTACCCGAAGAAATATCCGTACTCCTTCCGAAAGGCAAGGAAAAATACCGGGGGCTTCAGATATTTCGCTGGATTCATGAAAAGGGCGCCCGGTCTTTTGACGAAATGACTAATCTTTCAAAGGCATTTCGGGAAGAAATCAAGGACCGTTTCATCATCGGGACGATGAAGCTGGCAGAAACAAAGAGATCTCTTGACAGTTCCACCGACAAGTATTTGTGGGAGCTTGCCGACGGAAACCATATCGAGAGCGTGATTATCCGTGACGAAGGCCGGGTGACCGCCTGCATATCTTCCCAGGTGGGCTGCAAGATGGGCTGCGGTTTTTGCCGTACGGGGAAAATGCAATTCATGCGGAATCTTGCCGCCGGGGAGATCGTCGATCAGCTTATAAGTATGCGGCGCATGCTGCAAGCCTGCAGAGAAGATATCACAAACGTTGTGTTCATGGGTATGGGCGAGCCGCTCGATAATCTCGATGCGGTGCTCAGGGCATTGACCATAATCATCATGGAAACCGGCCTGTCCATCGGGCAGCAGAAAATTACCCTGTCCACCTGCGGCATCGTTCCCGGCATTATCCGGCTGGCCCGTGAATACCGGCGGCTGGGGCTTGCCATCTCGCTGAACGCCGCAGATGACGAACTCCGGAATAAGCTCATGCCCATCAACCGCCGCTATCCTTTGAAAGAACTTCTTGACGCCGCCCAAGAATTCACCCGTATCACCCGCCGCAGGATAACGTTCGAATATATCCTGATGGACGGTGTCAATGACTCGCCGGAAGATGCGCGAAGGCTCCTTGCCATTGCCCGCAGGATTCCTTCAAAGATCAATATTATCGGATATAACGAGTACGAGGGTTCCCCTTTCAAACGGCCTTCCGACCGGAAGATCGAGGCATTCCAGAAAATCCTTTTCGACGGGAATGTCACCGCGCTTCTCCGCAAGAGCAGGGGGACAGACATTCTCGCCGCCTGCGGACAGCTCGCCGCTAAAAATGATTGATTGTGGAAAACAAGGCTTCGACCTATGGCGAATTCAACAAGGAACAGGCTCTCTGGCGGACAAGCATCATGTTCGGTTATATTCACAGCTCGCCGGATTTCATCCAGGCCTGCGGAAGGCTCAGTCCCAAAAGAGCATAATGTTTTTATTTTACAGCTTTTTCTAAACTCACCCCTTGGTCCCCTCTCTATAATAGAGAGGGGATAACTCGTTGCAGGCCTTATTGTTCCCCCTCTATAGAATAGAGAGGGGGTTAGGGGGTGAGTTTTTAGCGGAACGGAGAAACACTATGTTTTTCAGCGTACCTTTCACCTCATCGGGAACATCGATGAAGCAGCTTTTTTCGTTATCTCTCCGATCTCTTTTCCGAATGCGCGACAGGAGACGAGATCTTCAGCGCGCGGCTGCCATTTGCACTTGATTCCCGGACGGGCCAGAGGGATCGAACACTGACCGAAATGCTCCTCGATTATCCGGACAGACTCGCCGCTCCAGCCATAAGAACCGAATGCTGCCCCGATTTTGTTTTTAAACCTCAAGCCCCGGATATCCTCAAGAATCGGAGTAATGGTCGGCAGAACCCGGTTGTTCAAAGTGGGCGAACCGACAATAATACATGTTGATCGGAAAACATCCACCAGCGTATCATTACGGTCGGTAACCGACATGTTTACAATCTTGTACTGCACCCCGGCGTCAGTAAGCCCGTCACCAATGGCCTCAGCCATGCGGCGGGTGGCGTGCCACATGGTATCGTAGAGAATCACCGCCCGCGCATCCGGTTTCTGCTGTGTCCATTCACGGTATGAATCGACAATCTGCATAGGGTTGTCACGCCAGATTACGCCGTGGCTGGGAGCAATCATTTCAATTGGAAGCCCCAGGGAGAGAACCTCATCAATTTTTTTCGCAATTATATCGCTGTATGGGGTCAGAATATTCACATAGTATTTAAAAGCCTCCCAATAAAGCTCCTCACGATCAACCTGGTCATTGAACCGGTAATTTGTGCAGTAATGCTGGCCGAATGCATCATTGGACATGAGAATGTTATGGCCGGTAAGATAAGTGAACATGCTGTCAGGCCAATGTACCATCGGAGCTTCGATAAAAACCAGCTCGTTTCTGCCGATAGAAATACGATCGCCCGTTTTCATAGGACGAAATTTCCAGGGCTGGTGATAGTGGCCTTCGAAGCTTTCGGCTCCCCTTTTCGATACCACCAGTTCGGCCTGCGGAGCATGGCGGATCACTGCCGGAAGACTTCCTGAATGATCTACTTCCGAGTGATTCGCCACAATGATGTCAATCTTCGCCGGATCGATAATCTCACGGATGTTTTCCAAAAACTGCTCTTCGAAGGGTTCCCAGACTGTATCGACCAAAACCGTTTTCTCATCGAGAATGAGATAGGAGTTATACGTGGACCCTCGGTGAGTGGAAAGCTCATGCCCGTGAAATCTCCGTAATTCCCAGTCCGCGATTCCAACCCAGTATACTCCCTTTTTCAATTCCGTTATCATAATGCCTCCTATTTTTGGAAAAAATCGTCTGCATTCAATAGTTGAAAATTAATTAATCCAGTTATGTCATTTTGTAAGTATTTTTGAAAATATTGCGCTTTATTGCACATTTAGATCCTGAAACGAGTTCAGGATGACACGTGTCATGCCGAACTTGTTTCGGCATCTATATATACGATCACGAATCTTATCTAATTCCAATAAGCGTTCAAAATGGCATGATTTCCAATATTTACCTCACCCCGTCCCTCTCCTAATTAGGAGAGGGTGCCCGAAGGGCGGGTGAGGTTTTACGTCAATTTGAATAAGAATTGGAATATTCGCTTATCGATTTGAAACAGCACTCTTGACATTTGATGCAAAAATATATATGTTTACACCAGTACAACAGATGAATCTTTGAACTGGAGGTAAGCATGAGTAATTATATTGAAATCAGTTTTTTCCAGTTTCAAGAACGGTTTCAGATCGAAGATGATTGTTTTCAGTATTTGAAAAAGATCCGATGGCCGGATGGATATTCCTGT
>JAUYCD010000069.1 GCA_030692375.1 Candidatus Latescibacter sp.
GGATATGTATCGTACGAACAGGTCCTTGATGATGAGAGTGATTACGGTCTCAAAGCTCTCATGGAAGTAAACCGTTTCAAGGATAAAGTTGTGCTGGTCGGAGCGACCTTTCCGGATTCGAAAGATGTGCTCCATACCCCGTTTTACATGGGAACGAAGCTCTATACCAAAGCAGAATTCCCCATGTACGGCGTTCATGTTCACAAAAATATCGCCTCCACTATCATAGACAACCGGTTCATTCCGCCGGTAACCGAAAAACAGACATTTCTCCTCATCTTCATCATGACGCTTCTTGCCACACTGGTTAACTACCGATTCCGGGGTTTCGGAAGTCTGTTTCTTTCTTTCATCATCATCGCCGCCTATTCCGGAATCGCACTCATTCTTTTCACCGGCAAACGTCTCATGATTCCGATGGTTGCTCCGGCATTCGCAACCATTCTCCTCTCATATATCAGCGCCGTCACCTATAATTTTCTCTCCGAGCGGCGGCAGAAAGCCGTGATTCGTGGAGCATTCGCCCATTATGTTCCCGGCAAGGTCGTGGGAGAACTTCTGAAAAATCCCGACATGCTCAAACTGGGAGGCGAGGAGCGGGTGATGACGGTGATTTTCAGCGATGTTGCCGGTTTCACCACCATATCGGAAAATCTTTCTCCTACCCAGTTGGTGGAACTGCTGAACGAATACCTTACCGCGATGACCGATATCGTTTTCAGCTATGACGGCATCATCGACAAGTACGAGGGAGACGCCATTATGGCGGAATTTGGCGCTCCTCTTCCCGACGACGAACACGCACTCAAAGCGTGTTATGCCGCCATCGACATGCAGAAAAAACTGGTCGAGATGCGAACCAAATGGAAGAGCGAGGGACGGGCGGAACTCAAGGCCCGGGTGGGGATCAACTCCGGCCCCATGGTCATCGGCAACATGGGATCGCGTGAAATTTTCGATTATACGGTGATGGGGGACAATGTCAACCTCAGCTCACGGCTCGAGGGGGCAAACAAGGTATACGGCACCTACGTTATGTGCAGCGAAGCCACCCGTCAGATGGTTGAAAACTCCATTATTACCCGCGAGCTGGATCTCATCAGGGTGAAAGGGAAAAAGGCCGGGGTGAGGATTCACGAGATAATCGCCAAAAAGACCGAGGGAATAGGTGAAGAGAGGCTGCGCCTTCTCGAAACCTACCAGCGCGGTTTGGAAGCTTACAAGAATCGCCGGTGGGAAGAGGGAAAGGCTCTTTTCACAGAAGCTCTGGCCATTGATCCGTCAGATGGTCCCGCGTCCCTCTATCTCGAGCGCTGCACGGAATTCTTCCTTAACCCGCCCCAGGAAGATTGGGACGGTATTTTCACCATGAGGACGAAATAGTATGGAAATGAGCGGACTGATCACCCTTACAACCGATTTCGGAACCCGGGACCCTTATGCCGGCATCATGAAAGGCACGATACTGACGGCCAATCCACAGGCCAGGATCATAGATATTACCCATGAAATCCTCAAGCACGATATCACCAACGCTTCGTTCACCCTGGGACAGGCATATGAACACTTTCCCCAGGGCACAGTGCATGTCGGAGTCGTTGATCCCGAGGTCGGCGAAGCACGGAAAAATATCGCCATATTGACCGAACATTATATCTTTGTGGGTCCTGATAATGGCATTTTCACCATGGTGTTGTCCAGAGAAAAAGCGCTCGACATTCGTGAAATCAAAAATCCTCCCTTTGTGCTGGATAAAATTTCGAACACCTTTCATGGCCGTGATGTGTTCTCCCCTTGCTCCGCCTATCTCTCGGCGGGGAGGAATTTTTCCGAGGTCGGACCGGAGATGAAAAACATGAGGCATCTCAAATATCCCAAAGTGAGCCAGGGCGGTAATAATCTCAAAGGGGAAGTCGTGGCCATCGATTCATTCGGAAACATGATCACCAATATTTCCGAGCATACTTTGCGGTCTTTCATGGGGAAGAAAAAAGTTGAAATTTACTTCGCTACAGAACGGTTCACCTCAATCATGCATTACTACAACGATGTGCCTCCCAAAACTGTGCTGGTGCTTATCGGATCTTCCGGATACCTTGAAATATCCATGAACGGGGAAAGCGCTGAAGACTACTTCATGACCTCTGTCGGAAGCCCGGTTACGATAAGGAAATACTAATGGAGTGGTATAAACGGTGGTTCGGTGAAGAGTATCTCCTTGTCTATGAACACCGTGATATCGAGGAGGCGGAGCGTGAAGTTGCTTTTATTGAACGAACTCTCGAACTGGTAAAAAACGATCTGATCCTCGATTTATGCTGCGGGCCGGGCAGACACGACTATTCCCTGACAAGAAATGGGTACCGGGTCGTCGGCCTCGACTATTCTTTCCCCATGCTGTGCATCGCCCGTAATGCCCTGGACCCCGGCGCCGGATACCCGCTCTATATACGCGCCGATGCACGAGCCATTCCCCTGCGGAATGGGATTTTTGACGCCGTTCTTAATCTTTTCACCTCTTTCGGGTACTTCGAAGACAGGGAAAACCATGAATTCCTGGAGTCCATAGCCCGGCTCCTGAAAGATGGAGGAAAGTATTATATCGACTATCTAAATCCACCGCAGCTTCTCGCCGGGCTTGCCGCGGAAACCATCAGGGAGAAGAACGGACTGACTGTTGTGGAAAAGCGGCGTCTCGACCCGAACCGTAAACGGGTGGAAAAAACCATCATCATCCAATCCGGGAATTTTGAGCAGGAATATCAGGAATCGGTGCGTCTCTATCAGTTGGATGAAATGCTCGATATGCTGAAAGCCGCCGGGCTGGCTGTGCAGGAAGTATTCGGTTCCACCCGTGGGGAAGTATACAGCGAAAACTCGGAGCGTATGATCATCCACGGCTTGAAATTATATACCAAACCCAATTGAACCGTGTCAAACAAACCTGTTTTCTTATAACTCCTGTTAAAAAAATGGCTTTTCTTTTTCTCTTTCCATCAATTAATTTACAATTAGAAAACAATTTGAAAAAAATATCTTTCTTTTTATTTTAGATTTATTAATATTTCAGACCAATCGTATTATATTCTATACATGACGACATAAATAATTGCGCATGTTTTTATTGTTTAGATCCTGAAACGAGTTCAGGATGACACGTGTCATGCCGAACTTGTTGCCGCTTCGCGAGAACGATGAAAGCGCAGCGCATCTTTTAGCAACCGTTTCGGCATCTATTTTGAAAAGAAATGAAATACAATATGTCGTCAAGTATAAAATCCGGGCATTATTTTTTTACATCATCCAAAAAGGAGAAATGATGGAACAGGGAAAAGATTTCAATCAAATGGCCAAAGAAAGATATGCGGAAATTCAGAGGCAGGAAGTGGAGTTAATGGCGAAACTGGAAGAGATTCAGAAACAGAAAGGCCCTTTGAAAGCTTATCTTCAGGGCGCCGGCCTCATCGAAGTCAGAAGGCGCGGCCCGCGCAAAAAGAAAAATGTGGAAAATCCGCAATAATCAAAGAGGGATGGCTGAAAGGTCATCCCTTAATTATTTCACGAATTATACATGACGACATAAATAATTGCGCATGTTTTGAGTATTTAGATCCTGAAACGGTTTTATCGTTCCCGCGAAGCGGCAACGAGTTCAGGATGACACG
>JAUYCD010000070.1 GCA_030692375.1 Candidatus Latescibacter sp.
TAGACAGGATTTACAAGATTTACAAGATTATATATTTTCTTTTTAATTCTATCATGTTAATCCTGTCTAAAATTTCTTCTTTTTCTTTGCGGACTTTGCGAGAAACAGTTTTTTATTTTACATGGCTGCCCTTATTATCTCTTCGAATGATTCGGCTTCCAGTGAGGCGCCTCCGATCAAGCCTCCGTCAATATCCGGCTGGGTCAAAAGCTCCCGGGCGTTGGAGGGTTTCATGCTCCCCCCGTACTGTATCCGTGCCGATTTCGCCGTTTTCTCGCCGAATAACTCCGACAGAAGCTTCCTGATGTATCCGTGCACCGCCTGGGCCTGTTCCGCAGTGGCATTCAATCCGGTACCGATCGCCCATACCGGTTCATAGGCGAGAACAGTGTCTTTAAATTCCTCCGGTTTCAACCCGGCAAAAGCGCCGCGTACCTGACTTTCAACCACTTTTTCGGTTACGCCCCCCTCGCGTTGGGCTCGTGTTTCTCCCACACACACTATGGGGATCAATCCCAAACCGAGGGCGCTTCTTACCTTACGGGCAACATTCTCGTCAGTTTCGTGGAAAAAGGTACGCCTTTCAGAATGGCCTAATATAACGAACTGACAACCCAGAGTCAAGAGCATATTCGCCGATATTTCCCCGGTGTACGCTCCTGTCTTTTCCCAGTGCATGTTCTGAGCGCCTAGCATTACCGGCGTTCCGCGAAGCAGTTCGTGTACACTGTACAGGGATGTGAAAGTCGGGCAGAGAACAATCTCCACATCCTGAATACCGCCCACCCTTTTGAGTATATCTTTGACAAGGATTTCGGCTTCCCGGTAATTCAGGTTCATTTTCCAGTTGCCGGCAATAATTTTCCTGCGCATCAGCCCCCCTTTCTTACCGGTCCAGCGCCTCAACGCCCGGCAGTAGTTTTCCTTCCAGAAGCTCAAGGGATGCTCCGCCGCCGGTGGAAACATGACTTACGGCGTTTTCAAGGCCGAATTTGGAAAGAGCAGCTGCGGAATCCCCACCTCCGACGATCGTTATCGCTCCACTGACAGTGGCGTCAGCCATTGCTTCGGCTATTGCCCGTGTCCCACCAGCGAAGGTATCCATTTCGAAGACACCCATCGGTCCGTTCCAGACCACCGTTTTCGCAGACCTGATTTTCGAGGCATATAACTCGGCTGTTTTAGGTCCGATATCTGGGCTTTTCCAGTCGGGGGGTATGGCATCACGGTCGACATACCGTGTCTGCGCGTTGTTCTCGAACCGATCAGCGACCATGCAATCGACAGGCAGGAGAAACTCACACCGTGAACCTTCAGCTTTTTTCATTATATCGCGGGCCATCTCGATACGGTCCACCTCGAGAACGGATTTACCAATTTCGAATCCCATCGCCTTGAAGAACGTATAGGCCATACCGCCGCCGACGAGGAGTGTATCGGCCTTATCTAGAAGGGTCATTATGACATCAATCTTACCGGAAATTTTGACGCCGCCGATGATAGCAACAAAGGGACGTTTGGGTTCGATGACCGCGCACTGGAGATAATCTATCTCTTTTTTAAGGAGGAAACCCGCTGCTACCTCACCGATAAAGTGGGTGATACCCTCAGTTGATGCATGAGCGCGGTGGGCGGTTCCGAATGCATCGTTCACATAGACATCCGCGAAGTTAGCTAACTGTTTTGCGAAGTACGCATCATTATCGGTTTCCTCCTTGTGGAACCGCAGGTTTTCGAGGAGGATCACATCGCCGACATGCATATCGCTCAACATGGCCTCGACCATGGCGCCGACACAGTCGGGAGCTAACTTCACCGTTTTGCCGAGATAGCGGCTGAGGCTTTCGGCGACCGGAGAGAGACTCAATTCAGGCAGATACTTGCCTTTAGGACGGCCCAGGTGGCTCATCAGAATTACCTTTGCTCCCTGTTCGAGGATATACCGTATTGTGGGAAGGGAAGCGATTATACGGTTTTCATCGGTAATGGTGCGGTTTTCATCGAGGGGGACATTGAAGTCGCACCGAACAATGACCCGCTTACCCTTGAGATCGAAATCTTCGACAGTTTTAATCGCCATTGTAACTCCTGTTGAAAAGAATGAAAAAAGAATAGCCACTAAGACACAAAGACACGAAGAGAATTGACAACGTTAAAAATTCAGAAGGCAAAAGGGAATAACAAAACATTTGCCATAAAGCCATGACTGCCCCGGCAGTCAATGTTAACAAGAGGCTTCAGCCCATTGCTAATATAAAAAATTTCCGGCAGAAGAAAAATAAAAAAAGTGTAGGTATGTGACAAAGTGACAGAGTAGTAAAACAATTAAGTATACAACGTAGGGGCATAGGGGCCTGTGCCTGTTTGGGCAAGGATGAAAAAAAGGGGCGTAATGAGTAGTGCCAGTGGGAAAAAAAGGAAACAGGGGAACTACTTGTGGTATCTTCTGGGGATAAAAAAAATATTTTCTATAAAAACCTCATGTAAAATATTGAATTTTTTGTTGATAATTTTGCTCAACAGTATCTTTAAAGTTGTTTAAATTTTGCTCAACAAACGTTATGAGGGTTTTATAAGCATTGTCAACAGGGTGCTTACCAGGATTCCACAAGTCCCATCCAAAGTCCACATAGTAAGCACGCTTGCCATCTGTTCTCATATCATCAATAAAATTGAAGGTTGGAAAGCCTCTGATGTCAAGCACAGCTGCAGCATGGGCAATATCACTAAGTACATGTAATGTAATATGGCCTTTCAAGACTGTATAACTATCTATAGCGTAAGGAATGAATTGCTCGTTGATACAAGCGTCGGTTGCCGAAAAAAGTTCGGGAACAAGAATGTCAAAAGAGGTAAGTATTGTCCGCCGTTTGAGCATCTGTTTCATACTCTCGTTACCATTGATAATCGCTTTAGAAACGAACGGTCTTGCCTCCCTCTTACCATCTTTTTCAACGATCACTTGAGCTGCTGCGACATACACTTCAGCTCCGCTTCGGGTGTAGTTATACCATTCTTCATATGAGTACAGTTGTTCATCTGATTTGACAACCCCAATCTTGATCAAGGCACTTGATAGTTTCTGTTCAAATGTTTCATCCTGTTCGTTAGTCTGATGCACCTTATTCACAAGATACTCTGTGAATCCACCCGATCTAATGATTTCTAAATGATACATACTATTCATCTCTTATTCGATGAAGAATTTCATATATTATTTTTCTGTATCAGGAGAAAATGATTAAGTCCTTATACAGATTGTGAAAGGTTAAACACTAATAATTTACACTGTTTATGAGGTATTTGGAAACAATTGCTTCAAGGGAGCAAGATGTCTTAATACCTTGGTTCAACTGGCGTAGCGTTTCTTGATCAGACTTCCATGTAATATCACCAGGGACTAGAAAGCAAATGCTATTTGGCTCATGTGTTATGAAAAGTTTGTTATCCTTAAAGTAGTAGTAATCCTCGCTTACCTCGGTAGGGTAGGCATGCATTAATGGCGGTATTTCATTAGGTTTGAACCAGAGCTTAACTTCTCGTTCTGCTTCACTACATGTAGCAGAAGCGTGAATGAGGTTATCCATGCGCTCACCGATTACATTACCTTCAGCATCTTTGAGAGAAACCACTTCCCCCAGTGCACGGATACATCCTGGTTTTTTTTCCCTAGCAACGTGAGGGTTCGTGGGACCTGCTATATCTCGTATCTTTTTTATTGCATCTGGACCTTGATAAACAATCGCGATTACTCTTTGCTTCCATGGTTCATCAGCATAATGGATGCGTCCTATTATGTAATCAAGAAGTGAAGGGAAAAATATCTTTCCCCGATGTTCAGCATAATGTTCTTCGGCAAGCATTTTACTGACATGTAATATCTTAGTCGCAGAAAAATGCAATCCCGTATGAAATTCGGAAAGTTGAGAAAGTATATAACCTGTTAAAGAATTCTTGAGTGCGTCTGGTTTGATAAGTACAAGCGTTTGTTCGAGCTCTCTTTTGTCCATAAACTTCTCCTAAGTAATAGAATTATTCTGGTCGAGGGGGACATTGAAATCGCATCTGACAATGACCCGTCTGCCTCGGACATCGATATCCTTAACCGTTTTTATGGCCACTGTACACCTCAATGTAGGTTATTTTGCCATTATTTTGAAAAGATCGATGCAGCGGTTAGAGTATCCCCACTCATTGTCGTACCACGCGAATACTTTCAGCATATTCCCGCCGAGCATGGATGTCATGAGGCCGTCGATGATTGAAGACGCCGGATTGCCGATCACATCGCTCGATACAATGGGATCTTCGGTATATTCGAGAATTCCCTTGAGATAGCCTTCTGCGGCCGCTTTCAGAGCGGCGTTCACATCTCCGGCAGTGGTATTCACCTTCAACTCAGCCACCAGGTCTGTAAGAGAACCATCGGGAGTGGGAACACGGATGCTGACGCCGTCAAGCTTGCCGTTCAATTCGGGAAGCACTTTCCCGACTGCACGGGCTGCGCCGGTGGTGGTGGGGATCATGTTAATCGCGCCTGCACGGGCCCTGCGGGGGTCTTTATGAAACTGGTCAAGTATCTTCTGGTCATTGGTATAGGAGTGAATGGTGGTCATGAACCCTCTCACAATCCCGAAATTCTCATGGATGACCTTGGCCATCGGAGCAAGGCAGTTCGTGGTGCAGGAGGCGTTGGAAATCATGGTATCGCCGGGGACCAGTACATTGTCGTTAACTCCCATGACAACGATCTTTATCTTGGAATCTGCTTTTGATTTGGGCGGAACGGACAGGAGAACCTTTTTCGCCCCGGCGTCCAGGTGTTTTTGGAGACCTGCATCATCGGCGAAAATGCCGGTGGATTCAAGAACCAAATCAGCGCCGATTTTGCCCCAGGGCAGATTGGCCGGATCTTTTTCCGCTGTGACGAGAATCTTTTTGCCGTTTACCACGATGCCGTCCGATACCGCCTCAACTGCTCCCTTGAATTTTCCCTGGGTGGAATCATACTTGAGCAGATGAGCCATGGTCTTTGTGTCCATGAGATCGTTGACACCGACTACCTCAAAGCCTCCATCGGCTATCGCCGCACGAAATACCAGCTTGCCGATGCGCCCGAATCCGTTGATGCCGATTTTAATTGCCATGTTTCACCTTTCCTTTTCAAAAGTTACAAAGTGACAAAGCCCAAAGACTATTTGTAAAACTCTACCATATCGCCAAGTGTCTTTGGCTGGAAATCCCCGGCATGTCCGGCAGTACCCAGATCGCGCATCTTTTGAGCAACAAGCTTTTGGAGCGCGTCACGGGCCGGTTTCAGATAATCCCGTGGATCGAACTTTTCCGGCGATTCAATAAAGACTTTCCGAATGGCGCCGGTGATTGCGAGGCGGCCGTCCGTATCGATATTCACCTTGCGGACACCGTGGGGAATAACCGACTGGATGGCGCTCATGGGTACTCCCCTGGCATTGGGCATCCTCCCCCCGTATTTGTTGACGATATCCACCAATTCCTGGGGAACGCTGGAAGAACCGTGCATGACCAGGGCGACATCGGGAATTCTCCGGTGGATTTCCTGCACCAGGTCAAGCGCAAGCTTTGGCTCCTCTTTAAACTTATAAGCGCCATGGGATGTTCCGATTGCCACAGCCAGCGCATCCACTTTGGCCCTGGACACAAACTGCACCGCCTGATCGGGATCGGTGAGGTGAATCTTCCCCGAGCCGACTCCATCCTCGATTCCGCCAAGGGTGCCAAGCTCCGCTTCCACTGTGACCCCCAGGGGATGTGCATATTCCAAAACACTCAAAGTGACCTCCAGATTCTCCTGGAAAGTGGTCGGAGTCTTGCTGTCTTCTTTCAAAGAGCCGTCGATCATCACCGAGGTGAATCCGAGTCCGATTGCTTTTTTGCAGGTATCAAGGCTGTTGCCGTGGTCAAGGTGCATGGCCAGCGGGATATTCGGATTCTCTTCCGCAGCGGCAAGCATCAGGTGGCGCAGGTAAATAAAATTGGAATATTTCAGAGCGCCACGCGAGGCCTGAATAATCACCGGCGACTGAGTTTCCTGGGCGGCAGCCATGATAGCCTGTATCTGCTCCATATTGTTTACATTAAAAGCGCCGACAGCATAAGAACCTTTCGAAGCTTCGTCCAGAAGCTGACGCATCGGTACTAAAGGCATATATACCCCCTATCAACTGAAAAACAGTTTCGCGACTTCGTATTTATATGGTTCCACAGTATGGAGGGAGCCGACTGCTTCCTCGAGATGCACCTCTTTCATCTCCCCTCCTTTGAGAGATGACATCATGCCGAATTGTCCCTTATCGATCATTTCCATCACATGCACCCCCAGGCGGGTTCCCAGCACCCGGTCAAAGGCCGAGGGATTTCCGCCGCGCTGAAGGTGTCCGAGAACGAGAGAACGGGTTTCATACCCTGTTTCATATTCGATGGCATTTGCAAGGCTTTCGGCAATCCCTTTGCCGGTTCCAAGCTGGACATGGCCGAACTCATCGAGCTGTGATGAGTGGGAGACCTCTTTCATGATGTCCGGAATAATAGCCCCTTCGGACACCGCGATTATCGCCCAGGTATTGCCCGATTCATACCTCCGTTTGACCATTTGGCAGATTTCCGATACTTTTACTTCGACCTCGGGGATGAGAATCAAGTGCGCTCCGCCGGCCATTCCGCCGTGCAATGCGATCCATCCGGCATGACGGCCCATGATTTCCACCACCATGACACGGTTGTGGCTTTTCGTGGTTGTCCTTAGCATCTCCAAAAACTCACACACCCGGTTTATCGCGGTATCGAAGCCGAAGGTATAATCGGTGGCGTTGACATCGTTGTCGATCGTTTTAGGAACGCCAACCACATTTACTCCCTCCTGGTAGAGCTTGAGAGCTACTCCGAGGGTATCATCGCCCCCGGCTGCGATGAGCGCGAAAATCCCGGCATCTGCAAGATTTTTTTTCGCAATCTCGAAACCATTCTCAATTTTGGCAATATTCGTTCGTGAAGAACCGAGAATGGTTCCGCCGAGCATGTGAATATCTTCGACATCGGAAAGAGTGAGAGAACGATACTGCTGTTTAATCAGCCCTCTCCAACCGTCTTTGAATCCGACAATTTCATATCCCTGAGAAATTCCTTTTATTGTTACCGCGCGGATGACAGCATTCAAACCGGGGGCGTCGCCGCCGCCTGTTAAAATTCCTATGCGTTTGCCATTCATGATAGAGAGTCCTTTTAAAATTAAATCTCGCTGATCTTTTGCCGTATCATCCTTTAAAACATTCTTAAAATATAAAAAACCATCAAGTAAATGTCAAGGATATAGAATGCATATATGATAGGAATATTTTCTGTATTATGAGAATTAATAATATCTTATGCATATTATTCTACAGTTGAGCCATGAAGTCGGAAACCTGGCTTGTAATGGAAAAAAGGTATGTGTTGTTCGAGTATTTTCAATTGCAGAAGGTAATGATTTTTGATTATATTAAGTGGGTATGCATTAGATAAGGTTCGTGATCGTAAGTATAGATGCCGAAACAAGTTCGGCATGACACGTGTCATCCTGAACTCGTTTCAGGATCTAAATGTGTAATCAAGGCGCAATATTTTCAAAAATACTTACCAACCCGAATTATTCACAAACTTGCTATGACATTTTCTTAACTCTTTTTTAAACAAATACTTATTATTAATTTTTGGATGCAGCCCCCTAAATCCCCCGAAGGGGGACTTTTCGTGGTAAAGATGAAAATACGAAAGCGTAA
>JAUYCD010000071.1 GCA_030692375.1 Candidatus Latescibacter sp.
GCGCAGTGGCTGTGCTGACGACAGCACTTTTGGTTGTGCTCGCTCTTGGGAGAATCGGCGCAGGTTATGCGACATACGCCGTGGGAGGATGGCCCCCTCCTTTCGGCATCAACCTGGTGGGCGACGGCCTGAGCGGGTTCTTTCTCCTCATCATCGCTGTGGTGGGTTTTCTTGTCACCGTGTATTCAACAGCCTATATGAAGCGGTATACCGCAGAAGTGAAATATTACAGCCTGCTCATGCTGATGATTGCGGGCATGAACGGCGTGGTTGCGACAGGCGACCTTTTCAACATGTACGTGTTTCTGGAGATTTCGGCCATATCGTCGTATGCCCTCGTCGCCTTCGGCATCAGGAATGAGGAGCTCGAGGCCTCTTTCAAGTATCTCGTCCTCGGCAGCGTAGGGTCCAGCTTTATTCTCGTTGGCATCGCGTTTCTTTACAGCATTACCGGCACGCTCAATCTGGCGCATCTGGGGAGGATACTGGAGGGTAATGTTTCTCCGGGAATGGTGCACTTTATCGCCGCTCTCTTCTTCGCGGGGTTCGGGATAAAAGCGGCGCTGATTCCGTTCCATGCATGGCTGCCCGACGCTCACCCGTCGGCGCCCGCTCCCATTTCAGCCATGCTGTCGGGACTCCTCATAAAGGCGCTCGGAGTGTACTGCCTGCTGCGGCTGTTGTTCAATGTGTTCGGGTTTGAGTATTCTTACTCGATGGTATTTTTGACACTCGGCGTCCTCTCCATGGTCGGGGGAGCGCTGCTCGCGATAGGGCAGAATGACTTCAAGCGCATGCTGGCATATTCCAGCATCAGCCAGATGGGATACATCATTTTCGCCATAGGTCTCGGCTCCCCTCTGGGAATTATCGGGGGGCTTTTCCACCTGCTCAACCATGCCGTGTTCAAGTCTCTGCTCTTTCTGTGTTCCGGCGCCGTTGAATACGCTACCGGGACGAGAAACCTGAACGAGCTTGGCGGGCTCTGGCGAAAAATGCCCATGACAAGTGCGACATGTTCAATTGCATCGCTTTCGATCTCTGGCATCCCTCCTTTCGGGGGATTCTTCAGCAAGCTCATCATTATCATCGCCGCCGTTCAGGCTTATGACAGCCTTGGGCCGGCGGCTTACGTTCTTGCGGCGGTCGCGGTGCTAGTGAGTTTTCTCACGATAATATATTTTGTCAAAATCCAAAAGATGGCGCTTTTCGGCCCGCTGCCAGACAGGCTCGCCGGGGTGCGTGAAGTCCCGGCGCCCATGTGGGGGGTTCTGGCGGTCCTTGCGGTGTTCTGCATCGCGTTTGGTCTTGCCTGCCCGTGGTTCATTTCCGTGCTCGTTGATCCGGCGCGCGAGGTTATGCTCGACAAAGGCGCTTACATCCTGAATGTTCTGGGGTCATTATGATGAATCGGTTACTCTATTTCGTCCTGATGCTTGCCGCATGGTTTCTTTTGACCTGTTCCTTCGACAGTCAGAACATAGTCGCAGGGGTTGTGACAAGTGTACTCGTGGTTGTTTTTACGGGGTACCTGTTTTTCGATACTATCCACAAGATATTCAATCCCAGGCGAATCTTCTGGTTTTTGTACTACATTCCGTTCTTCATCTGGCAAATCATCAAGGCCAACCTGGATGTGGCATACCGGGTGCTCCACATGGATCTGCCCATACGGCCCGGAATAGTGAAGGTGACTACCACTCTGAAAAGCGACCTGGGGCTTACGTTCCTGGCCAACTCCATCACGCTGACACCCGGCACTCTTACTGTGGACATCATCGGGAGCGACCTGTACATCCATTGGATTTACATCCATACCGACGACCCCGAGCGCCAGACCGAGATGATTGTGAGCCACTTTGAAAAAATTCTGAAGAAGGTGTTCGAATGATGCATTACGCTGAAACTTTTTGGCCGATGTTCTTTATGCTTGTGCTGATGTTCTCAGGGTTTCTCTGTCTCTACCGGATCGGCAAGGGGCCTTCGGCGCCGGACAAGATGATGGCTATCGATATTCTCGGCACACTCATGGTTGGATTCTGCGCGATTCTGACATGGACGACGGGCAAGGATTTCTATATGAACATCGGCATCACCTGGGCGCTTTTGAGCTTCATCGGCACTATCGCCCTGGCGAAGTACCTGGAAGGAAGGCACTTCGATGACTGAAACGATCGGGTTCGTTGTGATGGCCGTCGGCGTTGTGTTCGACCTGTTCGGCTGTATCGGGCTGGTGCGGCTTCCCGATATTTATAACCGTCTCCAGGCGGCGACCAAATGCGTGACTCTCGGGACATGCATGATCCTTATCGGGCTGCCCCTCATGATGGGAATGCACGCGGCGGGAATCAGGGCGCTGGTCTGCGCGGTGTTCATCATGCTCACCTCACCTGTGGCGGCGCATGCCCTTTCACGGGCGGCGTACAAGGCGGGCGTCAAGCTCTGGGAAAAGAGCGTTGCGGACGCTTACGCAAAGGTGGCGGAGAAAAATAACTCCATGGAGTGAAACGTTATGCGGAAACCGAAAGTACGTGAGCTTATAGAGGCGATCAAAGTTCTCTTTGTGGAAGGCCCATACACATCGAAATTCCCGAAAGAGATGACTGTGCCTCCCGATACCTTTCGCGGAAAGCCGGAGTTCGATCCGGATATCTGCATCGGGTGCGGCGCATGCAGCGAGGTTTGCCCTTCACGCGCCATTGAAGTGGTAGACAACCTGGAGACCGGCAAACGGACGCTCAAGCTCAGATACGATATATGTAATTTCTGCGGGCAGTGCCACCTGTATTGCACCACACGGGATGGCGTCGATTACACCACAGAGTACGATCTCGCCTCGCTCGACCGCAGCACCATGGTAGTTACCGTGGAGAAAGAGCTTGCCATCTGCGAACTGTGCGGTGGCGCAGCAGGGACAAAAGATCACCTTGCCTGGATCGCCAACCGTCTGAGCAGCCGTGGATACTCAAACCCGACGCTCATTTTAGCCGGCATGGGTAATCTCTCCCAGGCGGAACCAGTTAAAGCCCGCCCTGAACATCGCAAAGTCGATCGCGACGATCTTTTCCGCATCCTCTGCCCCGATTGCCGCCGGAAGGTTTTCATGACCGAAGAGTGGTGATCATTCCGCCGAGTACATAACCGTATTACCTTAACCGAAAATCTACAAGAGATCAAACCGTGGGCGCGAGGTCTGTCATTGTGAGCGTTGGAAACGAGTCCCGGGGGGACGACAGCGCGGGCATTCTCTTCGGAGCGCTGGTCAGGGACGATATACGCTGGAGTGTGATAGAAGGCGGCGACGCCCCGGAAAACATGACATCTCTCATCAGGGCATGCGCACCGGAGGCGGTGCTCATTGCCGACGCCATGGATTTCGGCGGAGCGCCGGGCGAGGTCATGCTGGCGCAGGGCGGTGAACTCGCCGGGAGCGGGATTTCGACCCACGGGCCGCTGATACTTTTCACGGATTATATAGAACGATCGACAGGAGCGCGGGTATATGTCCTCGGGTTTCAGCCGGAACGGACAGGGTTCGGAGAATCAATGTCTTCAGTGGTGAAAGGGAGTGTTGCGAGGATGGCGGAAATGTTGATGAAATCCCGGGGGATCGAGGATTTCTTCCATGAAGTACAACATATTTTACAAGAAGCGGGCAAGCTATGAATACAAAGAAACAAATCATGGTAGTCGAAGACGAGAAGGATTTTGCCGAATCAATCATCATGATTCTCGAATCTGCCGGTTATGAAGTGATATGGGCTGACGACGGCGACCAGTGTTTTGCGCTCCTTGAATTTGAAAAACCCGACCTGATCATCATGGACGTCATGATGAGGACAATTACCGAAGGATTTAACGTATTGTATGACCTGAAATCACACCGAGAGTATCGGTCTATTCCCGTTGTGATCGTATCCGCTATCGATAAACATACAGGATTCCCGATCGATAAGAACTTCATCAAGGCGGAAGAGTATCTGAGCAAACCCCTCCCTCCGGAGGTGCTTCTGAACACGGTAAAACGGTTAATCTCCGCGTGAGGAAAGATCATGCATGAGCTTTCCATCGCATGCGATCTGGTGCATCAGGTCTGTAATGCTCTTAAACAGTATCCCGGCTCGAAGATCGAGACCATCACGGTTGCCGTGGGAGTCTATTCCGGGGTCGATCCGGGGGCGCTCAGGACTGCTTTCCCCTTTGCCGCCGAGGGAACATCTGTCCGTGATGCAGGACTTGTAATTACGGCAGTTGAGCCTTCATTCACCTGCCATAGCTGCGGCGTCTCGTATAGGGAGGCGGGCGGGACGGCCTGCCCGGGGTGCGGATCGATGGACTTTGAGATCACTGCGGGACGTGAGCTGGAAATTACCGCAGTTGAACTTCAGACCTATTAAAGAATGCCTTTGTTAAGGCAGCACCCTTTCCCTCGGTCCCTTGCCGCTTCGCGGGAACGATGAAACCGTTTACCCCCGGAGGGGGCAAGGGAAGCCGTTGCGCTACAGGCTTTTCCTGCCCCAGTTCGGGGGAAGGTGGCCCGAAGGGCCGGAAGGGGGCAATAACGATGAGGACATCCATGACACGGGTTGCCTTAAAAAGCAAGGTGCTTGAACATAACGATATGATCGCCGGGAGGCTCCGGGCGCGGTTTCATAGAGACGGCATTTTCTGCCTGAACCTCATCGGGTCGCCCGGAAGCGGTAAAACAACCCTGCTTGAGGCTATTCTCCCGCAGCTCGCAGAACGTTTCAGGTGCGGGGTCATCGAGGGAGACGTCGCGACTAACAATGACATGCGCCGCATCGCCGCGCTCGGCATTTCTGCGGTGCAGATCGAAACCCGGGGAAGCTGCCATCTCACCGCCGAAATGGTGGAAAAGGCCTTCGGTGATCTTGACGGCGGATTGGAGCTGCTGGTCATAGAGAACGTAGGCAATCTTATCTGTACAGTGGCCTACGACTTGGGGGAAGACTGCCGGCTGGTGGTTTTAAGCACAGCCGAAGGGGAGGATAAACCTCTCAAATATCCCGCTGCATTTGTGTCCGCCCATGTATTGGTGATTACCAAGATCGATCTCGAACCCTATGTGGACGCAAGGGCGGCAACCATGGTTAGCAACGCCCTGAGGAGTAATCCTCGGCTCCGGGTTTTTACGACATCGGCGAAAACCGGCGAAGGCATCGGGCCGCTCATTGAATTTATCTCCGAAAAGCTCTCGCATGGAAAAGAGGCCTGACGATGGAATCAGGTACGCCAGGTACGAAACGGCTGGAGCGGATCGCAGTGTCGGGACTCGTTCAGGGAGTGGGATTCCGTCCTTTTGTCCACCGTCTTGCTAATCGTCACCGGCTCGGCGGGTTCGCCTGCAATACACCCGAGGGTGTATTGATGGAATTGGAAGGAGCGCCGGCGAATCTTGATTCATTTATCGATGACCTTCTCAGCGAGACTCCTCCTTTGGCGCAAATTTGCGCGCTTGAACGATTGTTCCTGTATGAGTCCGGAGAACAGCATTACCAGGGATTCGAGATACGAAAAAGTATCGGCCGGGGGCGGCGGCTCACCCTCATACCGCCGGACATCTGCGTGTGCGACGACTGTCTCGATGAGCTCTTTCAGCCGGAGAACCGGCGTTTCCTTTACCCTTTCATAAACTGCACCAACTGCGGCCCGCGGTTTACCATAATCCGTTCCATGCCCTATGACCGTCCCGCAACGACCATGGCGAATTTCACCATGTGCCCCGAATGCCGGAGCGAGTATGTGGACCCCAGCGACCGAAGATTCCATGCACAGCCCAATGCCTGCCCCAGATGCGGTCCCAGGCTGACGCTCGTGGATCGGGACAATCGCTTAATTCCGGGCGACCCGGTATTTCAAGCTGTCGCTCTCCTGAAGCAGGGGAAGATTCTCGCGGTGAAAGGACTGGGCGGATTTCATCTTGCTGTGGACAGCGCCGATGACCGTGCGGTGCAGCGGCTCCGGCTCCGTAAACACCGCGAGGAAAAGCCATTTGCCCTGATGACCGGGTCGCTCTACTCCGTAAGGCAGCTTGTCAGGCTGACAGCCTCCGAAGAACGCCTTCTTACCAGCCGCGAGCGTCCAATTATTTTGGCGGAGAAATATCCCGGTGCACCCGCGGTCGAAGCAGTGGCGCCGGGGAACGAGCGCTTAGGCGTCATGCTCCCCTACACACCTCTTCACTACCTCCTGTTTTTCCACCCGGAGGCGGGAGGAAACTACAGCCGGGGAGATTCTATCTTTCCGGCGCTCGTGATGACCAGCGCCAACCTATGCGACGAACCTATCTGTAAAGATAACAACGAAGCTCGTGAACGTCTTCGGGACATAGCGGATGCGTTTCTCATGCATGACCGGGAAATCAACGTCCGCTGCGACGATTCGGTAGTCCACTGTATGGGTGGAGAGCCAATGTTTATCAGGCGGTCGCGGGGGTATGCGCCGGTTCCGATTATCGTGCAGGGTAATTCGCCGCCTATCCTTGCTCTCGGCGGAGAGCTCAAGAACACTCTCTGCCTGCTCGATGGCCGGCGGGCTTTCATGAGCCAGCATATCGGGGACCTCGAGCGGTCTCATACTCTGGCATTTTTCCATGATGCCGTGAATCACTTCACGAAGGCGCTCGACATCGCTCCCCAGGTATACGCCTGCGATCTTCACCCGGATTACTTTTCCACGAAATACCTTGAACGTCTGCGAGGCAGCCGGGCGCCGGCGGATATAATCTCGGTCGGCGTTCAGCACCACCATGCCCATATCGCCAGCGTCCTTGCGGAACACGGGTTTGACGGCCCGGTAATCGGTCTGGCCATGGACGGCGCCGGGTACGGCCCTGACGGAACTGTATGGGGCGGTGAAATACTTATCTGTACGCCGGATGTTTTTGTACGTGCGGGACACATCGACTGTGTCCCTCTCCCCGGCGGCTCGGCCGCAGTGCGGCAACCATGGCGGATGGCTTTCTCACACCTGCACGCCGCGTACGGTGACAGATGGGACAGGCTCGACCTGCCATGCCTGACCAGGGTTCCCCGCAGCGACCTGGAAGTTCTTTTACAGGCGTGCAGCGCCGGGCTGAATTCCCCTCTCACCAGTTCTCTCGGGCGTCTTTTCGATGCAGCCGCCAGCATCCTCGATCTCTGCCATGAAACCACATACGAGGGACAGGCTGCTCTTCTAATTGAAACGGCAGGGGCGGCGAACAATTACCGGGTAGATCCGTTACCTCATTGTATTCGTCATGATGACAGGGAACACGTTTCATTCAATCCTGTTGTGTACGGCCCCGCGAACAGTATCAATGCAACCCCGCTGCCGCCTATCCATGGGGGCTATATACTCGACTACCGGCCTGCTTTTCGCGCAATGGTCGAGGGAGTCATCCGGAAAAAACCAACTCAGGAGCTGGCGCTTGCTTTTCACACAACCCTTGCCGCCTCGTTTGCGGATATAGCCGACAGGCTAAGGGAATCTACCGGCATCGACACAATCGCCTGCTCTGGCGGATGCTGGCAGAACAGGCTTTTGAGCGGACTGGCGCGGGAATTTCTCGAACAGCGGGGATTTAAAGTTATCTCCAACCGCCTGGCGCCTGTCAACGACGGCGGTCTCTCGCTGGGGCAGGCCTATGCGGCGGCAGCGGTTGTCGGATCGACCGGAGAAAGGAAAATAGAATGTGCCTTGCAGTTCCCATGAGAGTGTGCGAGATACTGGATCGCGGAAGGGCGGTCGCCGAGACGGACGGTGCGGCAATAGAAGTCTCACTTGAACTTGTGGGCGAGGTTCCCCTGGGAACTTACATCATCGTCCACGCAGGGTTCGCCATCGAGATTCTCGACATGGAGGAGGCGAAAAAAACCCTCGCGGTGATAGACGAACTGCTCGCTTCCGTGAAAGAGGAGCCGCGTTCGACATGACGACACCCCTGCTGAAAAGATTCCGCGAGCCGGCGCTCATCCGTGAACTGGGCGGGCGGCTGCGCGCGCTTTCGCTCGGTAAACCCGGCACGTTCATGGAGGTGTGCGGTACTCACACCATGGCCATCCACCGTACGGGGATTCCGTCGTTTCTGCCTCGGGGCATGCGGCTGCTTTCCGGGCCCGGCTGTCCGGTATGTGTGACGCCGGTGGAGTATCTCGATACCGCTTTTGCCCTCTCGCAAACGTACGGAGTGACGCTTGCCACGTTCGGCGACCTGGTGCGTGTCCCCGGTTCGGCGGGCTCCCTTGCCTCGATCAGAAGCGAAGGCTGCGATGTTCGTGTTGTCTATTCACCATCGGGAGCGCTTGACTGTGCGATCGAACATCCGAAGCGTGAAGTCGTATTCCTTGCCGTTGGATTCGAAACAACGGCGCCCGCAGTAGCAGCCACTGTCCTGCGCGCCCGGGAACAAAAAATTAAGAACTTCAGCATCCTCTGCGCCCATAAGCTGGTCATCCCCGCTCTCGCTGTTCTGGTGAACGATCCGTATCTTGCTGTGGACGGCTTCATTCTGCCGGGGCATGTTTCGAGTATTATAGGCTCAGAACCTTATCGGTTCCTTGCCGAATCCCACCGCCTTGCCTGCGTCATAGCCGGTTTCGAACCGGTTGACATACTTCAGGCGCTCCTTATGCTGGAAGAGCAGCGTGAAAGCAATAATCCCCACATCGCGATCCAGTATTCCCGGGGAGTGCGCCCATCGGGCAATGACCGCGCCAGAATCCTCATGAATGAGGTGTTTGCACCAGCCGAGACAGTCTGGCGCGGGTTCGGCGCCATACCCGCAAGCGGCCTCATTATCCGGGAGAAGTATGGCGATTTCGATGCAAAACTGCGGTTTCCGGTAACAATCCCGGCGCTTTCTGAACACGCAGCCTGCCGGTGCGGGGACATTCTGCGCGGGCGCTTTGATCCTCCCGGTTGTCCGATGTTCGGCGTGAAGTGCACCCCTCTGAACCCTGTCGGGCCCTGCATGGTTTCCAGCGAAGGCGCATGCGCGGCCTTTTACAGGTATTCGCGGCGGCTGCGGTCGAATGGCCGGGAGGCGGCAATCCATGCATGACGGTGAAATTCCTCCCTGCGACCGTATTCTCCTTGCCCACGGTTCCGGCGGCCTGCTCATGCGGAATCTCATCGAAAAATTCATTCTGCGATATCTTTGTTCTCCCGAGCTTCTGCCGCTGGACGACGCTGCAGAACTCTCCCTCGAAAGCACCTCCATCGCTTTCACCACAGATATGTTCGTGGTCAAGCCCATCTTCTTCCCCGGCGGCGACATAGGCAGCCTGGCGATCAGCGGAACGGTCAACGACCTCCTCATGAAAGGCGCCAAACCGGCCAGTCTTTCACTCGGACTGATTCTGGAAGAAGGATTCCCCCTGGCCCATCTGGAACGGATACTCGAAAGCATCCGGCAGACCTGCGATCGGGCTGATGTGCGCATCGTGACAGGCGACACAAAAGTAGTGGGCAGAGGGGAAGCGGACGGTGTCTATATCAACACTGCGGGTATTGGCTGCATCCTTCCTCACGTGAAGGTAAGCGGCGCGAACGCCCGGCCGGGAGATGTCGTCATCGTATCGGGTTCTGTCGGAAGACACGGCATCGCGGTGATGGCGGAACGAAACGGCCTGCATCTGCGCGTTCCTGTCCTCTCGGACGCAATGCCCATGACCCATACAGTATTGCCCCTGCTTGAACGTTTCCCAAAAGCTTTGCATGTCCTCCGAGATCCCACTCGTGGAGGAGTGGCCGCGACCCTTAACGAGATCGCCTCGGCAAGCGGCGTTTCCATCGTGCTCACCGAATCGACCGTTCCCATCGATGATACCGTTTTGGCGGTCTGCGACCTGTTGGGATTCGATCCTCTTTATCTCCCCTGCGAGGGGCGGTTCGTCGCCGTAGTCGAACCATCCGCAGCTTTAGACATCATCGCTTTTCTCACATCGCTGGACGATTGCAGGGATGCAGCGATTATCGGGGAAGTAACCGGTTCCCCGTCCGGTGAAGTGCATCTTCTGACTGCTTCCGGGGTATTGAAAATCCTCGATCTCCCCGCCGGAGAGATGCTGCCGCGCATCTGCTGAAGAAAGGACTTTTACAATCAGCCGGTGAGTTTTACTCTTTCACCGTATCACAGAAATTGCCCTGCGTCAAAAACAGTTGTTTTTGGCTGTAGATGTTATATATTGTTCTGTGATACCCGCCGGAAAGTGTTTCTGATCCTGGACAATCTGAAAATGCATCACAGCAAAAAGGTCACCGCTTGGCTTGAAACCAATCGAGAAAAGATCGAGGTATTCTACCTCCCCCGTACGCCCCGGAACACAATCCGGATGAATACCTTAATGGCGACCTGAAACAACGTATCCGTTCAGGCCTCCCGGCCAGATCACAAAATGATTGATCAAGAAAGCACACTCATTTATGGAAACTGTCCAAAAACGGCCTCACCATGTCAAACATTACTTCAAACATCCGTAGGCCACATATACCGCTTGATTCAGATAATTAATCACCGGAGCAATAACCCGTATCGTCGGAGAATTACTCCTCGATGCCGTCTATATCATCGAAATCCTTACCATTCCTTTCGATAAATTCAAAAAAATTACTCATAAACTGCTCCAGTTATCCTTAGCTCTGAATTTTTAACCGGACAGTTCTGATGGGGAATATCGGTTATAATCAAGATTCTCTACAATCAACTCAACTGTCCACATCAGGGAGAACATCATGAAACGGCACAATGAACTTGCAATATTAATTCTTTCAGCACATTTTCTCACGTTGTCCTGTGGGGGCGGATCGAATGGGCTAAAAGGCCCCTCACACGAAATACCTCCCGGAATTATCTTCGCGGCCATCCCCGGCGGCACATTCGAGATGGGAGATGAGGTTGGCGATCTATGGGATGGTTGCCGTCCTATCCACAAGGTAACGGTATCGGGCTTCGGGATGGGCATTTACGAAGTGACGAACGCGCAGTATGCCGCGTACCTGAAATCTGCGCTTGCATCGGGTGACGTAGAAGTGAAAAACGGTGATGTGTACGGAAAAACCGGCAAGTTGTCAGGTGAACTATACATAGATATCGGTTATGATTACGGTTCAGATAACAAATGCTGGATAAATTTCGGCAACGGCACGTTCGAGGTGGCGAGGGGAAAAGAGAACTGGCCTGTGGTGGCTGTGTCATGGTATGGCTCGAAGTCATTTGCCCTGTATTACGGCTTTGATCTTCCGACAGAAGCCGAATGGGAATATGCGGCACGCGGGGGAAAACAGTATAAATACGGAACTGATAACGGGGAAATTGACATCACAAGGGTTAATTATGATATGTATGTAGGGCGCCCGACGCCCGTGGGCTCATATCCCGCCAATCCCTTCGGTCTGTTCGACATGAGCGGAAATGTATGGGAGTGGTGTCAGGACTGGTACGGGAGCTATCCGAACGAAAGCGTGAAGAATCCAACAGGAGCACAATCGGGCGAAGTCAGAATTATCCGTGATGGAACCTGGGACAACAAAGCCTTTAAGTGCCGGGTGGCTTACCGCGGCAGGTTCAACCCGAAGGACGGGGACTATGGCCTGGGCTTCCGCGTGGTCCGCAGGCGGTGATATAAAGTCAATCAGATAATGTCTGGTGCTGGAGTTTCTTTTTTTTACCCCCTTAAAAAGGGGGTCGCCGCTCAAGCGGCGGGGGGATCTTTATTCACTGGGAAGAAGAAATCCCCCCTGCCTTTGGCATCCCCCCTTGTTAAG
>JAUYCD010000072.1 GCA_030692375.1 Candidatus Latescibacter sp.
ACGTCATGTGCTGCGCCAATCCCCTCTTCGCCTGCACATTCGTTATCCCGCTCGTCAACGTCGTCTTCCCATGATCGATGTGGCCTATCGTCCCTACATTCACGTGCGGCTTCGTCCGCGCAAATTTCTCCTTCGCCATGTGGATTCCTCCTTTATTCAACAATATAGCATGTATTTATTGACAATATTTCATGTGATAGCGGAAGTAGATCCTGAAACAAGTTCAGGATGACACGTGTCATGCCGAACTTGTTGCCGCTTCGCGGGAACGATGAAACCGTTGCCGTTTCCCGGGAACGGTGAAACCGTTGCTGTTTCTCGGGAACGGTGAAACCGTTTAGGCATCTATACATACAGACGCCCTGCATCAGTACCTATCATACTTCCTGATACTTCCCTCCGAACTGCGCTACCAGTTCTCTGGCCAGGTTAGGGGAAACAGGGATATACGAATGAAATTCCATGGTATATATCGCCCGCCCCTGGCTCATCGAACGCAGCCGGGTGGAATACCCGAACATCTCGGAGAGAGGCACCAGCCCCCGGATTATCTGAGCGTCCGGACGGTTTTCGATTTTTTCTATTTTGCCGCGCCGCATATTCAAATCGCCCATGATATCTCCGGAATACTGCTGGGGAGTGATTACCTCAACCGACATGATCGGTTCAAGGAGCACCGGCCCCGCTTTCTTGACTCCTTCCTGAACCGCTATGGAAGTGGCAATACGGAACGCCAACTCCGAAGAATCAACCTCATGATAGGAGCCGTCCACAAGCTTCACATGAATATCCACCATCGGGAATCCGGCTATGACCCCTGAATTCATGGCATCTTGGGCGCCCTTGCGGCAGGCGCCTATGAATTCCCGCGGAATGGCGCCTCCTACAATCTTGTCTTCAAATACCATGCCGGCGCCTTTTTCAGTCGGCCCGATGATGATTTCAACATGCCCGTACTGGCCGCGCCCGCCGCTCTGACGGATAAACTTGCCCTCGCTCTCTACCTCATGGGTAATCGATTCACGGTATGCGACCTGGGGTTTTCCAACATTGGCCTGTACTTTGAACTCACGGCGCAGGCGTTCGACCAGAATCTCCAGGTGAAGCTCTCCCATGCCGGAAAGAATGGTCTGGCCGGTTTCGGGATCGGTCTTTACCTTGAATGTGGGATCTTCTTCCGCAAGCTTGGCAAGCGAAACGTCCAACTGTTCCTGATCGGATTTTGTCTTGGGTTCTACCGCAACGTGTATTACAGGGGAGGGGAAAACCATGCGTTCAAGTATAATGGGATTTTTCAGATCACAGAGGGTGTCGCCGGTTACCGTATGTTTCAGCCCTACTGCGGCCAGAATGTCTCCGGTCATGGCAAAATCGACATCCTCGCGTTTATTGGCGTGCATTCGGAGAATCCGGCCCAGCCGCTCTTTTTTCTCGGTGGTCGAATTGATTACCATGTCTCCCTTGCGCACCACTCCGGAATACACACGGAAAAATATCAGCTTCCCGACATGAGGGTCGGTGGCCACCTTGAAAGCCAGGGCGCTGAACGGTTCTTTATCGGAAGGTTTGCGCTCGATGATCTTATCGGTCTTTGAATGATGTCCTATTACCGAAGCCATTTCTTCAGGGGAGGGGAGAAAATTGACTACCGCATCCATGAGATGGCGGATTCCCTTGTTCTTGAAAGCCGCGCCGAGAAGGACCGGAGTGATATGGCCGGATATTGTGGCTTTACGGATCGCGGCGTGGATCTGTTCCTCGTTGATGGGTTTCTCGTTAAGAAAAAGCTCAATGAGCGAATCGTCAAAATCGGAAACCGCCTCGATCATCTTCTCACGGTATTCATGGGCGATATCTTTCAGGTCTGCGGGAATCGTTTCCTCGAAAAAGGTGAGACTTGCCCCTTCACCTTCATAGAGAATGGCTTTGTTGGCTATGAGATCGATGATACCGGAGAACAGGTCGCCGGAGCCGATAGGTATCTGGATAGGAATGAACGTCGAGCGGAGCCGCTCGTGCATCATGTTGATGACCCGGTAGAAATCGGCCCCCGTACGGTCCATTTTGTTGACAAACGCAATCCGAGGAACACGGTATTCGTCGGCCTGACGCCATACCGTTTCGCTCTGCGGCTCAACTCCGCCCACCGCACAGAAAAGTCCGATCGCTCCGTCCAGCACCCGGAGAGACCTCTGTACCTCCGCCGTGAAATCCACATGGCCGGGAGTATCGATGATGTTGATGAGCGTATCACGCCAGAAACAGGTGGTAGCCGCCGAGGTGATAGTTATACCGCGCTCCCTCTCCTGCTCCATCCAGTCCATCGTTGCGGAACCGTCGTGCACTTCACCCATGCGATGCACTTTGCCGGTATAGTACAGTATCCGCTCCGTGGTGGTGGTCTTTCCGGCATCAATGTGGGCCATGATGCCTATGTTTCTTGTATCTCTCAGGGGAAAAGCGCGTTCCATATTTTCTTCCGTATTCTCATTACGATGAAAAAAACTCGGGCGACTATGACGCTCCCGAGTCATTCACCTTTGCTTATAACCGCCTGGACGGTTACAGTTCAAATCCGATGTGTATTAATCTGGCTTTGATTACCAGCGATAGTGAGCAAAAGCCTTATTCGCTTCAGCCATCTTGTGAGTATCATCGCGTTTTTTGACCGACGCGCCCTGGTTCTTCGAGGCTGCATCCATCTCCATCGCCAGTTTCTCAGCCATGGTCTTTTCCGTGCGAGCCTGCGAATACTGAATGAGCCACCGGATCGAAAGGGCCATCCGGCGCTCGGACCTGATTTCAACCGGGACCTGATAGGTTGCTCCGCCTACCCGGCGGCTTTTCACCTCGACCACGGGCTTGACATTATCAATCGCTTTCTGAAATACATCGAGCCCGTTCTGTCCGGTCCGGTTCTCGATGTATTCGATGGCGCCGTAAAAAATGGACTCGGCCACCGATTTTTTGCCTTCCTTCATCAAGTTGTTAATGAATCGTGTCACAAGAACACTTTTGAATTTCGGGTCCGGCAAAAGCTGTCTTTTGGTAACTTTTCTTCTTCTCGGCATTCACAAAACCTTTGCTTTAGGATTTCGGACGCTTGGCGCCATACTTGGAGCGGGATTTACGCCTTCCGTCAACTCCCACCGTATCAAGAGTGCCGCGCACAATGTGATAACGGACAGCCGGCAAATCCTTCACCCTGCCTCCGCGCACAAGTACAATCGAATGCTCCTGAAGATTATGCCCCTCGCCGGGTATATAAGCGGTCACTTCGATACCGTTGGAAAGCTTCACACGGGCTATCTTACGGAGAGCGGAGTTCGGTTTTTTCGGAGTGGCCGTATACACACGGGTACAGACGCCCCGTTTCTGCGGGCATGATTTCAGAGCCGGAGCCGAACTCCTGGCTTTCTGAGTCGAACGCCCTTTTCGTATCAACTGATTGATTGTCGGCACTTCATTCCTCCAAATAAACACAGCCGTCAGCCACAAGTTAGAAAATAACTAAACTATTTTTGCTAAGAGCATTTTTGTAATAGATTTGAAATATACTTATTTATCTTTTCAATGTCAATATTTTTTTTGTTGGGGTTCGGTTTCCCGAACCCCTTTTTCCCCGGACTGGAAAAATAACTATTCGTCCCCTTTGTCATTGATCGGCGCAACAATGTCATCTTCTGTCAGCTCCTTGGTAATGATTTCAGGAGGGCGCTCAATACCGAGCATCTCATCGAACTCATCCGCCGGGGTAACCATCCGGATGTCGCGGTATCTCATCATCCCGGTACCCGCAGGGATAAGGTGTCCGATAATCACATTCTCCTTGAGTCCCTTGAGCTTATCGACCTTGCCCTGAATAGCCGCTTCGGTCAAAACACGGGTCGTTTCCTGGAACGATGCCGCAGAAACGAATGACTCGGTGAAGAGAGAAGCCTTGGTTATGCCGAGGAGCAGCGGCTCGAACGTAGCCGGCTCTCCGCCTTCATCCACTACCCGGTTATTCGCTTCGGTGAACGTTAATTTGTCCACCTGGGCGCCTTCCAGGAAGTTCGTGTCGCCCGGGTCGACTACCTGCACTTTTTGCAGCATCTGACGGACGATGATCTCGATATGCTTATCATTGATCTTCACTCCCTGCAAACGGTACACTTCCTGAATTTCATTCAGGAGGTATTCCTGAACACGGTGAATTCCATTAATGCGCAGAATATCGTGAGGAATCACCGCGCCTTCGGTCAACCGTTCTCCTGCTTTCACATAGTCGCCTTCAAATACCAGTAGATGCTTCCCATAAGGTATCAGATATTCGCGGACGAATTCGTTCTCACCCCTGACCATCACTTTGCGGGAGCCTCTGACCAGTCCGCCGATCTCGACAATACCGTCGATTTCGGATATGATCGCCGGGTCCTTGGGTTTCCTTGCCTCGAAGAGCTCGGCCACACGGGGCAGGCCGCTGGTAATGTCGCGGGTTTTAAACCGCTCGTTCTGGATCATGGCCAACGTTTCACCGGCACGGAGCGCCTGGCTGTCATCCACCATGATTCGGGACCCGACCGAAAGGTAGTACGCGCGGAGCTTGTTCCCCTCGCTGTCGAGAATATCGATGTGCGGGGTAATGGTCCTGTTCCGCTGGTCGATAACAAACCGCTGCCGATGACCGGTTTCCGCATCCACTTCAAACCGGAAAGTTATACCTTCGATCACATTTTCAAAGTGGGCGACGCCCGCCTTGTCGGTAACGATAAGGGTATGGTTCGGCTCCCAGGTATAGATGCTTGCGCCATCTTCTATCCAGTCCCCGTCATTCACCGTGAGCCTGGAACCGTAGGGAACCTTGTAGGTATTGATGATCCGGCCGGTCTTGTCTTCGATGATAATTTCACCGCTACGGGTGGTTACCACCTTTATCCGCACATCGTACCGTACCCAGGACAGATTCTCGCTGAATACAACCTTTCCGCCCTTTTTAACAGTTATCTCGGACTGTTGGGACAAACGTTCGCCTGCTCCTCCAATATGGAACGTGCGGAGAGTGAGCTGTGTGCCCGGTTCGCCGATAGACTGCGCGGCAATCACTCCCACAGCCTCGCCTATATCGACCAGCTTGATCTTGGCCAGATTCAGCCCGTAACACTTGGAGCAAATGCCGCGGCGCGATTCACAGGTCAACACCGAACGGATGAGAATGGTGTCCAGGGTGGAATCGTTGATCTCCTTCACCATCTCGTCATAGATAAGATCATTGGTATGGCAGATGATTTTGCCGCTTTCCGGATCGATAATATCTTCAAGCGGAATGCGTCCATAGAGACGGTCGCCGAGTTTCTCCACCACCTGCTCGCCTTCTTTGAGCGCGGACATCTCGATCCCGTGATAGGTCCCGCAGTCTTCTTCGATCACAATGCAGTCCTGGGCCACATCCACAAGCCTTCTCGTGAGGTATCCGGCTTCCGCGGTTTTGAGCGCCGTATCCGCCAGACCCTTGCGGGAACCGTGGGTGGAAATGAAGTACTCAAGCACACTGAGCCCTTCACGGAAGTTCGAGGTGATGGGCGCCTCGATAAAGTCGCCGTATCCGCCGGTAATTTTCTTCTGCGGTTTCTGCATGAGTCCGCGCATTCCGGCCAACTGCTTGATCTGGTCCTGAGACCCTCTCGCTCCCGAGTCCGCCATCATGAAGAGCGGGTTGAAACCGCCTTCCGACTGACGGAGCGTCTCGAACACTGTCTGTGCCACCCGGGCGGCCGTATGCGACCACTCGTCTATGGTCTGGTTGGCCCGCTCACCGTCGGAGATGATACCGTTTTCATATTTCTCGCGGATTTCATTTACCCGCGAATTGGCTTCCTTCACCAGCTTGTGTTTTTCATCCGGGATTATCACATCCTCGATTCCGATCGAGATTCCGGAGTAGGTGGCATACCGGAATCCCATGTCTTTCAGTGCATCCAGGAAATCTACAGTAACCTGACGGCCGTTCTTGCGGAATGTTTCGGCCACAATCTTCTTCATGGTTCCGGCGTCGACATTCCGGTTGAGGAACGGAGAACCCACAGGCATGATGTTATTGAATACCAGCCGTCCCACGGTCGTTTCATAAACTTTGCCGTTAAGCCGCACTTTCATTTTGGTGTTGAGGGATATGAGTCCCGTCTCGAAAGCCATTTTTGCTTCCGCTTCATTGGCAAAAATCCTTCCCTCGCCGCGGGGATCATCGGACATCTTGGTGAGGTAGTAGCATCCCAGGGCGATACACTGGGGTTTGTCCACCACAATGGGTTTCCCGGAAGCAGGCGAAAGGATATTATTGCTGGCGAGCATGAGGACGTTAGCCTCGATCTGCGCCTCGAACGACAACGGCAGATGCACAGCAATCTGGTCGCCGTCGAAGTCCGCGTTGAACGCCGCGCACACCAGCGGATGAAGCTGCAGCGCCTTGCCTTCGATGAGAACCGGAAGAAACGCCTGAATACCCAGACGGTGCAGGGTGGGTGCACGGTTCAAAAGGACGAAGTGATCCTGGCAAAGCTCTTCCAGAATATCCCACACCTCCGGAGAAGAGCGCTCGACCAGTTTCTTGGCATGCTTGATGGTCGTCCGCTCGTCACGCTGGTTCAGCCGCCTGATGATGAACGGTTTGAAAAGCTCGAGCGCCATGGATTTGGGAAGCCCGCACTGATGAAGCTTCAGTTCCGGTCCCACCACAATCACCGACCGGCCCGAATAATCGACCCGCTTGCCCAGGAGATTCTGACGGAACCGCCCCTGCTTCCCTTTAAGAAGGTCCGAAAGGCTCTTGAGCGCCCGGTTGCCGTCGCCGCGGACAGCGCGGGTCCGCCGGCCGTTGTCGAACAAAGCGTCCACTGCTTCCTGAAGCATCCGTTTCTCGTTGCGGAGAATCACATCCGGGGCTTTGATCTCGATGAGCTTTCGAAGACGGTTATTACGGTTGATCACCCGGCGGTAGAGATCATTCAGGTCCGAAGTGGCGAATCGTCCTCCCTCCAGGGGAACAAGTGGCCGTAAATCCGGCGGAATAACCGGGATAACACCCATGATCATCCATTGCGGTTTGTTTGCGGACTGACGGAAAGCTTCCACTACCTTCAGGCGTTTCAGCGCTTCCTGCTTGAGCTGGGCCGAAGTTTCTATTTTAACCTGGGCGCGGAGACTGGCGGAAAGTTCAGCAATATCTATCTGGGTGAGGAGCGACTTGATCGCGCCGGCGCCCATCTCTGCCTTGAATTCTTTTCCCTGGTCTTCCAGATCCATTAATTCCTCTTCGGTCAAAAGATCCCCGGCTTTCCGGTCGCTATTACCCGGTTCGAGGACAATATATGCTTCATAGTAAATCACCCGCTCGATATTTCTTACACTGATGTCGAGCAGATAGGAAATCCGGGAAGGCAGGCTTTTGAGATACCAGATATGAGCCACAGGAACCGCGAGCTCGATGTGTCCCATGCGGTCACGGCGGACTTTGGCCTGGGTGATCTCTACGCCGCAGCGATCGCATACCACTCCGCGGTACCGGATGCGCTTGTATTTCCCGCACTGGCACTCCCAGTCTTTGACCGGGCCGAAAATCCGCTCGCAGAAAAGGCCGTCCCGCTCCGGTTTGAATGACCGGTAATTAATGGTTTCCGGCTTGGTTACCTCCCCGAACGACCATTCGCGGATTCTTTCCGGTGAAGCAAGCTGAATGCGTATCGCGTTAAATTCCGTTTTTCCCTGTATTGTTTGTTTGGGGCTGTTCACGAACATCCCTCCTTATATAGGCTGTCGACTTTCGGCGCTCTGCGTACAATGCCAGGTCTTATTCCTTGCTTTTGATCTCTGAACACTGAAAGCTTCGTGCTGAAAATATTGAATCATGCTATACTACCACTTCATTGTCCTTGAGAAGCTGGAAATCAAGCCCGAGACTCTGGAGCTCTTTGATGAGCACGTTGAATGACTCGGGAATACCCGGTTCCGGCGGATTCTCGCCTTTGACAATGGCTTCGTAAATCCTGCTCCGTCCAAGAACATCATCGCTCTTGACTGTCAGCATTTCCTGGAGAATATGGGCTGCGCCGTAAGCTTCCAGCGCCCAAACTTCCATCTCGCCGAAGCGCTGACCGCCGAACTGGGCCTTGCCGCCCAAAGGCTGCTGGGTAACCAGCGAATAAGGCCCGATGCTCCGGGCGTGAATCTTGTCGGCGACCAGATGAAGCAGCTTGAGCATGTATATGATGCCCACCGTCACCGGGCGATCGAACGGTACACCGGTACGGCCGTCAAAAACCTTGGTCTTGCCGTTAAGGGGAAGCCCGGCGGCCTTTAGTTCCGCCTGGATTTCATCCCAGGTTGCACCGTCAAAAACCGGGGTCTCGTAGAATTTACCCAGTTTTTCTCCCGCCCAGCCCAGATGGGTTTCCAGTATCTGGCCAAGATTCATACGGGATGGCACACCCAGAGGGTTCAGCACGATATCGACCGGAGTTCCGTCTTCCAGATAGGGCATATCCTCTTCGGGAACTATCTTGGCGACCACACCCTTGTTACCGTGACGGCCGGCCATTTTATCGCCCACCTGAAGTTTCCGTTTGCGGGCAACGCGTACTTTGACAAGTTGCGCGATTCCCGGAGACAGCTCGTCGCCACGTTGAACTTTTTCTATTTCACGCTCCACTCTTTCTTCAAGCAGGGCAATCTGATTGCCCGCCGCAGTCAGAACTTTGGCCACCCGGTATTCGATATTCTCATCGCTTGACCAGGTTCCGGTCGGCTGGAACTTTTCATAATCGATTGCCAAAAGGGATTTCTTGGTAAACGTTTTCCCGGCCTCGATCACCACCTGTCCGGTATCGGTATCTACAATATCGGAGCCGGCTTTGACCGAATAGAGAACCTTGCTCATCTCCTGAGTCCGCAGGTCTTTGAGCCTTTTGATCTTTTCCTGGAACTCTCTGCGGATTTTTTCGATGGCGTCTTTATCGACCCGCCGGGTCTTCTCATCGCGCTCCTTGCGGGAAAAGATGCGGGTATCGATGACCACGCCTTCGATTCCGGGCGGAACCTTCAGAGAAGCATCACGGACTTCTCCGGCCTTTTCACCGAAAATAGCCTTGAGGAGACGCTCTTCCGGGGAAAGCTCGGTCTCTCCCTTCGGGGTGACCTTGCCCACGAGAATATCGCCGGCTTTGACTTCGGCGCCCATCCGGATTACCCCGTTCACGTCCAGGTCTTTGACCGCATCCTCGGAGATATTGGGGAGCTCCCTGGTGAGCTCTTCAGTGCCCCGTTTGGTATCACGGACCTGGAGTTCGAATTCTTCGATATGGATGGAGGAGAAGGTATCATTCTTTGCGAGCCGTTCACTGATAACGATGGCGTCCTCGAAATTGTACCCATACCAGGGGATGAAAGCCACCAGGACGTTGGAGCCGAGCGCCAGGTCGCCGCGCTCGGTGGCGTGCCCGTCCGCCAGGATGGTGCCCGGCTCGACCCGGTCTCCCACCCGTACAAGCGGGCGCTGGCAGATGCAGGTATCCTGGTTGGAGCGTTTGAATTTGGTAAGATCGTGCACTTTTTCGTTATCGGTTGTTTCAAACACCGTCTCCGGCGTGGCCTCGGATTCATCCATCTTGACTATTATCCGGTCTCCGGAAACCCGCATCACCGTGCCGTTGACATCGGAAATTATCATGGCGCCGGAATCAATCGCAACCTTCTGTTCCATTCCGGTTCCCACCAGCGGCGCCTGCGGCTTCAGGAGGGGCACCCCCTGGCGCTGCATGTTGGAACCCATGAGCGCCCGGTTGGCGTCATCATGTTCCAGGAAGGGAATCAGAGAAGCTCCTGCGCCGACAAGCTGTTTCGGAGAAACATCCATATAGTCTACCTGCTCCGGAGATACGAGAGGGTAATCATCCCGCTTCCGTGCTTTGATAATATTGGAAACAAAGGACCCGTCCGGATTGAGCATAGCGTTTGCCTGGGCGATGGTGAATTTATCCTCCACATCGGCGCTCAGAAATTCTACAATGTTAGTTACTTTGCCATCCTGAAACTTACGGTAGGGAGTCTCAAGGAATCCGAACTCATTGATCCGTGCATGCGTGGCCAGATAAGAAATCAGACCGATGTTGGGACCTTCAGGAGTTTCAATCGGACAAACACGGCCATAATGGGTATGATGCACGTCACGGACCTCGAATCCCGCCCGCTCACGGGTAAGACCGCCGGGGCCGAGAGCCGAGAGACGCCGCTTGTGGGTCAGCTCGGAAAGGGGATTGATCTGATCCATGAACTGGCTTAGCTGGCTTGACCCGAAGAACGACGCGATAACCGTGGACACCGTACGGGCATTCACCAGATCATGCGGCGTGAGCTTTTTTTCGGAATCCCGCAGGCTCATCCGCTCCTTGATAGTTCGCGCCAACCTGGAAAGACCGACATTGAACTGGTTGGCGAGGAGTTCTCCCACCGTCCGCACCCGCCGGTTGCCCAGATGATCGATGTCGTCGGTGTAGTGGCCTTCCGCTTCTATGCTGAGACCCAGCATGTATTTTATGATCGCAGAAAAATCCTCACGCGTAAGGACGGTGGGATTGTCCGGGTCGCCCCATGAATTCAAACGGTGCCCCATACGGTACCGTCCCACATCCCCCAGATTATAGCGCTTGGAGTTAAAGAACATGCGCTCGATAAGATTGCGAGCCGTTTCTATATTCGGCGGGTCGCCCGGACGCAGGAGCGAATAGATGCGCTGAAGAGCTTCTTCCTCGTTTTTGGTCGGGTCCCGTTTCAAAGTATTTTCCAAAACGGTTGAATCTTTCAACCGGTCATACTTGAGAACCTCAAGTTTAAAAACCTTCAGGTTCTTTAGCCGTTCGATAGTCTCTTCGGTGAGGTCATCACACGGCTCCGTTACAACCTCTCCGGTCTCCGGATCCACTACCTTTTCCATGCAGATCATATCCGGCTCGACCTTGCCGATGGGCATTTTTTCCGTCTCAAAGAAGAGCCGCCAGATGCTTTCATTATCGGAATACCCGAACGCTCTGAGAAGCATTGTGGCCGGAAACTTCCTCTTGCGGTCTATATGGGCGTACATGACATCATTGATGTCCATGGAGAATTCAACCCAGCTCCCCCGGTAGGGAATGATTCTGGCGCTGAAAAGAAGCTTCCCGTTTGGATGAGTTTCTTCACCGAAGAATACACCGGGCGACCGGTGAAGCTGGCTGACTATAACCCGCTCTGCGCCGTTAATGATGAACGTTCCCGCCTCGGTCATCAAAGGCATTTCACCCAGGAACACCTGCTGCGAAATAATATCCTTGACGACCTGTTCGCTGCCCTGCTTTTCAAAGGCAATAAGACGGAGAGTCGCTTTCAGAGGGGCGGCATAGGTCATATCCCGATCTACGCATTCCACCTTCGAGTATTTCGTAACGCCTATCGAGTAATCGACAAACTCGAGATTCATGGTGTTATGAACATCGGAGATAGGGAAGATGGATCTGAATACAGCTTGCAGCCCTTGTTCCCGTCGTTTGGACGGCGGTAAATCCAATTGCAGGAAATTATTGAATGATGAGATCTGGAGGTCGAGAAGATAAGGCATATCAACAACCGTAGGAATCTTTGCAAAAGACTGCCTCTCGATTTTTTTTCTGTCCCTCAAAATAATCACGCTCCCGATAAAGTTAGAGTTTTAAATTTCGACAAAAAGCGGAAATCCGGGCATAGCATTCTCTTATACGCTCCACACCGGATTCCCGCCTATAAATTCAAACATATATCAGCACCGGCCAAACTACCAATTCAATTATCGTTCGCCCGAGTGCGTACATTTCCTATCCAGATAGTGTTATTTGATATCTACCGATGCTCCCTGCTCCTCAAGCTTGACCTTGGCCGATTGTGCAGCCGCCTTCTCGACAGCTTCAAGAACCTTGTTCGGAGTACCTTCCACCAGATCCTTGGCTTCCTTGAGACCTAATCCGGTCAGCTCGCGAACCACCTTGATCACCTGGATCTTCTTTTCACCAATTACGGTGAGCATCACATCGAATTCGGTCTGTTCCTCAACCGGCGCAGCTTCAGCCGCAGCAGCACCGGCCGCAGAACCCGCCATCATTACCGGAGCAGCGGCCTCGACACCGAATGTTGATTCAATGGCTTTGACGAGCTCGGAAAGCTCTATAACAGTCAACTCTCCAATCTGATTAACCAGATTTGCGATTTTTTCCCCTGCCATGGTATTCCTCCATTATTTTTGATAGCGGCCCCTCTCATCCCCGGCAAAGGGATTGAGAAGCCATAAGGATTATATACTTAAAAATTCAAAATCTTAAAGGTATCGTCAATCCGGCTCTCCGGTTTTCTTTTCCCTGAGTGCATCCACCGTACGGACAAGCTTGGTCGGCAACGCATTGAGAACCCTGGCCAGCTTCACCATCGGTGCATTCAAAGCTGAAGCCACCTGGGCATACAATTCATGTTTTGTGGGTAGCTTGGAGACAATTTCCATCTGCTCGGCTTTGACCACGGAGCCGTCCACCAAACCTGCCTTTATGGCGCCATGGGCACGGTTTTTCAGAAACACCAGAAGCAGCCGCGCGGGGATAACCGAATCCTCTTTTGACCAGATCACTCCCGTTGGACCGCTGAAAAAACTGTCGAAATTCTCTACTCCGGCTTCCCTGAGCGCACGCTTGGCGAGGGTATTCTTTACAACCTTCATAGAGATGCGGGCTTCACGGAGCTTCTTTCTCAGCTCGGTAATCTCGGCGACATTCAATCCCTTGAAGTCCATGAGGTAAACGCCGGGAGACCCGAAAACCGTGACAAATTCACCGACAACCGTATTTTTTTCTTCTTTATTCATTCTGCCTCCCCATATGACCAGACACTATCATCGCTGAATGCTTCACCGTAAACCGAAGCCTTCCCGCGGTCTATCACTATCATGTAAGCGACTGGAGTAAAGCCGTCCTGTCGATTTTAATTCCGGGGCTCATCGTGGATGTGATGGTTATGCCCTTGACATAGGTTCCCTTTGCCGTTGAAGGCTTGGCCCGCACTACCGCATCCATGAAGGTGAGCAGGTTTTCCCTGATCTGTGCATCGCTGAAAGACAATTTCCCCAACGGCACATGAAGGTTTCCTGCCTTGTCCACCCTGAATTCGATCTTTCCGGCTTTGGCGTCACGAATCGCGCCCGCGATATCAAAGGTAACCGTTCCGGATTTGGGATTGGGCATAAGTCCGCGCGCTCCCAGAATTTTTCCCAGACGCCCCACTATTTTCATCATATCGGGAGTAGCAATCGCAACATCAAAATCAAGCCAGCCGCCCTGGATTTTTTCCACAAGGTCTTCTGCGCCGATATAATCGGCGCCGGCTTCCCTGGCCGTGAGCTCATGCTCGCCCTTGGCAAAAACAAGTACCCGTATCTTGCGACCGGTCCCATGAGGCAATACTACCGTGCTTCGCACCATCTGGTCAGCGTGTCTGGGGTCCACTCCCAGCCGTACAGCGCATTCGACTGTCTCGTCGAATTTCGCTCTCGGGAGCTGGTGCAAAAGCTGAATACCTTCATCAAGGAGGTAATGCCTGGTCCGTTCAACCTTTTCGGCCGCCTCCTTGTACCTTTTCCCCCGTTTCATTCAGTGCTCCCGTAAGTTTGGAATCCGGTATTGTTTTTCACCGTATCCGGTTTTGATTTGTTTATTCTATTAAAATTCCCATGCTGCGCGCCGTTCCCATCACCATGCTCATGGCGGTATCGACACTCGCCGCATTCAAGTCTTTCATTTTAAGCTCCGCAATCTCACGAACCTGCGCCATACTGACCTTGCCTACCTTGTCACGGTTTGGAACGTTCGATCCCTTTTCAAGCTTGGCAGCCTTCAAAAGAAGCCGTGAAGCGGGCGGGGTCTTGGTTACATACGTGAAGGAACGGTCGCTGTACACGGTGATTACCACCGGAATGATCATTCCCGTCTGAGCCTGGGTTTTGGTGTTATAGGATTTGCAGAACTCCATGATGTTCACACCATGAGCTCCCAGCGCTGGCCCGACCGGAGGCGAAGGATTGGCCTGCCCGGCCGGTAACTGAAGCTTAATGGTTGCTACTTCTTTCTTGGCCAATACTGCTCTCCTTATTTTTTATGTAGGTTTCAGCAATTCTATCTGCAGGACGTCAAGCTCCACCGGCGTTGGACGGCCGAAAATCGACACGGTAACCTTGACTTTGTTCTTGAGCGGATTCGTTTCCTCAACAGTGCCGGAGAAATCACTGAAGGGGCCGTCGATGACCTTTACCTTGTCGCCAACGACATATTTCATCGCCGGCGCCTCACGGGGTTTGCCGGCGCTGATATGACCCAGTATTCTCTCAACTTCCGAGTGTTTCAGCCTCTCGGGCCTTCGGCCAGGCCCGACGAAGCTGGTAATTCCCGGAACATTGCTGACAAAGTACTGAGTTTCATTGGTAAGGTCCATCTCAATCAACACATAGGAGGGAAGGAACTTGCGCTTGGAAGTCCTCTTCTTCCCATCCTTCATTTCGACCGTATCTTCAGTAGGCACTACCACTCTTTCAACAAGACCGCTCAATCCTGAAAGAGGCGCCTGCGTTTCGATATAAGTCTTAACCTTGTTTTCATGGCCGGACAACGTATGGACAACATACCAGTTCATGAATTTAAACCTCTCAAGCTTTCGCTACCGCTTTTAGAAGGCTTGTGAAAAACACTGTTTAGTCGATAGATGCCGAAACAAGTTCGGCATGACGTCATCCTGAACTCGTTTCAGGATCTAAATGGTAAAAAAATCACCTTTTTCACAAGCCTATTATACTTATCGTATTTTCCCGCCGGTGAAAAACCCGATAATAATGGTTATGATGATATCAAAAATTCCTATATAAGCGGCAAAAAAGATAGAGACAATAATCACCAGGATAGTAGAGCCTCTGAGTTCAAGCCAGGTCGGCCACGTTACCTTGGACATCTCGACTCTGACCTCTTTTAAAAATCTTTTTGTTTCCTCTACATACTTCGCCATTTCGTAAGCCCGTTCGTTTATAACCTCTTGATTTCTTTTTTGACCGGTATCGGACACTTTACAGTTTAGTAACTGGCAGGCCAGGAGGGACTCGAACCCCCAACACCCGGTTTTGGAGACCGGTGCTCTGCCAATTGAACTACTGGCCTGCATGCATTTGAAAAAAAGGGGCTAACGTCCTTCTTTATGCAGGGTATGCTTGTGGTCAAACTTGCAATACTTCTTGTATTCAACCCTGCCGGGGTGGAGCCTCTTGTTTTTATCCGCAGTGTAATTGCGGCGCTTGCATTCCTGGCAAACCAGATAAATCAATTCCCTGGGCATCTTTCAACCTATTCAATGATTTGGGTGACCACACCGGAGCCGATGGTACGGCCGCCTTCGCGGATGGCGAAGCGCAGCCCCTCGTTCATGGCGATGGGGGTGATCAGTTCAGCGGATATCTGAATATTGTCTCCGGGCATCACCATCTCGATACCTTCCGGCAATTGTAAAATCCCGGTCACATCCGTCGTCCGGAAGTAAAACTGCGGACGGTAGCCCGTGAAAAACGGCGTATGACGGCCCCCTTCTTCCTTGGTCAATACATACACCTGGCCCTTGAACTTCGTATGCGGGGTCACGCTCTTCGGC
>JAUYCD010000073.1 GCA_030692375.1 Candidatus Latescibacter sp.
CCCCCTAAATCCCCCAAAGGGGGACTTAAAAGACTGCAATACAAGGCTTAAATGGTTTTTTTAAAAAAGTTACACCTTCACATTTTCTTCTTTACCGCGAAAAGTCCCCCTTCGGGGGATTTAGGGGGCTGCACTCAAAAATTAATAATAAGTATTTGTTTAATAAAGAGTTAGGAAAATATCATAGCAAGTTTGTGAATAATCCGGGTTAAAAATCATGACAGAAAAAATCGTCTCCCCCGAACCAAAACAACCTGGTAAATAATAATAAATCGGGTGCGTGAAATGCTATCTTTTTCTCCGTCCGCGATATTCGGGAGATGGGGAATGGGGGTGAGGGAACTGTATTTGGTTTAACAGCGTATAATAGCGAGTAAATCAAAACAAGTTCCGGGAGAGCCGGGAAGCATCACCTGCCTGGTTCCCCGTCCGCAGAATATATGAGAATTTTCTCGCAAAATTCGCTACTCAAAGCGTATTCCAAAACGTCTTTTCGTAACGCGGCGCATATCTCGGGTATGAATTTCCTTGATTCCCGGATTGATAAAGACTATATTTTCACCTTTGCTATTCATAACCTCATGAATGCTTGAAACTTAGAATAGCATTATTCGCACGGGGCGGTATGTGAACGAAAAAACTATAGAAATTCTCATCCAGCTTCTAGGACATATAAAAGAGAATGACCTCGATGTCGAAAGCCTGAGTGAGTTTTCAGAAAGTCTGATCATTCGGGGCTACAACGAACGCGAGGTGGCTGAAGCTCTCAGCTGGTTGTTTGATAAACTTAATTTCCTGACGGTGAAATCCACCGAAATAGCCGAACAAAAACAGGAATCCGTCCGCATCCTTCATGATTACGAGCGCTTGAAAATTTCTCCCGAAGTGTATGGCTACCTGCTGAAATTAAAAGCCCTGTCCGTTATCAACGGTTCACAGATGGAGAAAGTGCTCGATTACTGCATGCTCCTGGGTGCGGATACTCTGGAGGAATCCGAAATTGATGAAATCGTGGCTTCCATCCTGTTCGATGATCACTGATGAGCGAATGAGGAGACTATCAATATAATGGGGAAATTTTTAGTAATCGTTGAATCTCCAGTAAAAGCGAAAACCATCAATAAATTTCTCGGTCATGACTACATTGTCAAACCCACCGGTGGGCATGTTATCGATCTCCCCCCTAAGGAGTTCGGTATTGATATCGAGCGTGGTTTCGAACCGAAATATGATGTGATCAAGGGGAAGACGAGGGTGCTCCAGGACCTGAAAAAAACCGCCAGTGAAGTTGATACCGTTCTGCTCGCCACCGACCCGGACCGTGAGGGAGAAGCTATCGCCTGGCATGTGGCGAACTGGGTGGTGAGAAAAGGACAGCCTTACTACCGGGTGCTGATAAACCAGATCACTCGCGATGCGGTAATTCGGGCTGTAGAAAACAAGGGCGAGCTTGACCTGAAAAAAGTGAACGCCCAGCAGGCTCGCCGAGTCCTTGACCGCCTCGTAGGATATAAAGTCAGCCCGGTTCTCTGGAAAACCCTGTATTCCGGGCTTTCAGCCGGGAGGGTGCAATCGGTGGCGCTTCGGCTGATTGTGGAGCGTGACGCTGAAATTGAGGCTTTTACGCCCGTAGAGTACTGGGATATAAAAGCCCTCCTGGCCACCGGCCGTAATGAGGAGTTCGAGGCGAAGCTGGTAAAAAAGGGCGGCAAGCCGGTGAATATCGGGAATGTCTCTGAATCGGAAGCGATGGTCAGGGAACTGTCCGGCGCCTCCTATTCGGTCAAGGATGTCACCAAAAAGAAGACCAAAGGGTATCCCGCGCCTCCTTTCATCACCAGCACCCTCCAGCAGGATGCAGCCCGCAGGCTGGGTTTCACCGTCTCGAGGACCATGCGGATAGCCCAGGGCCTTTATGAAGGGATCGAGCTGGCGGAAGGCTCGGTCGGCCTCATCACTTACATGCGAACCGATTCCACCCGAATCGCTCCGGAAGCCCTTGCTGAAGTTCGCGCCTACATTTCGGAAAAGTGGGGTTCGAAGGAGCTGCCCGCCCAGCCGAACATTTACAAAACGAAGAAAAGCGCCCAGGATGCCCATGAAGCTGTCCGCCCCGCATCGTTTTCAAAGAGTCCCGAGAAAGTTAAGGCATTTCTCACTCCCGAACAGTTCAAGCTCTACTCGCTCATCTGGAACCGATTTGTCGCATCCCAGATGAAACCATCCGAATCGACGGTTACCACTGCCGAAATCGCTGCCGGAAAATATGAGTTCAGGGCAAGCTCCACCCGAATCGACTACAAAGGGTATCTGGCGGTTTACGAAGATATTCGGCAGGAGGATGAGGAAGCTCCTGCGTCCGCTCTTCCCGAAAGCCTCCGGGCGGGGGATGCTCTTACTCTGAAAAAGCTTACTCCCTCCCAGCATTTTACCAAACCGCAGGCTCATTTCACCGAAGCGGCGCTGGTAAAGGAGCTGGAGACCCTCGGCATCGGGAGGCCCTCCACGTATGCTCAGATCATCAATACCATCCAGGAACGAGAATATGTCCGACGGGAAAAAGGCAAGCTGCTTGCCACTATCCTCGGCAAGGATGTAAACCGTCTCCTGGTGCAGGCCTTTCCCCATATATTCAATGTGGATTTCACCGCAAACATGGAAGAGGAACTGGACAAGGTCGAATCGGGGGAGGATGAATGGCTGCATGTGGTCAGGGAGTTCTATAAACCTTTCAGCCTGGCTTTGGAAAACTTTACCAAACAGAGCAAGGAATTGAAAAAATCCCTGATCGAGGAAACCGATGAGAAGTGCGATAAGTGCGGCAAACCCATGATCATACGCTGGGGCCGCAACGGCCGGTTCATGGCATGTTCCGGCTTCCCGGCCTGCAAGAACACCCGGCCTCTTGAACAGAAAGAGGTGTCCGAGACCACAGATGAGATGTGCGAAAAGTGCGGGTCTCCCATGGAGGTGAAAACGGGGAAATACGGGAAATTCTTTGCCTGTTCCAATTATCCGGCATGTAAAAATATCAAGCCCTATTCTCTCGGTGTGAAATGTCCGGTGGAGGGCTGCAAGGGCACGATTGTAGAAAAGCGGTCAAAAAAGGGCAAGATTTTCTACAGTTGCAATCAGTATCCGTCCTGCAAGTTTGCAAGCTGGAACAAACCGGCGGCGGTTGGCTGCACGGTGTGCGGCTGTCCCACCATGATCGAAGGGAAAAACGGCGAGCATACCTGCCCGCGCTGCAAAAGTGTCGGCGAAGCTGAACTGATAGAGAAATGATCATGCGCACATTCCTGGAAGCATTTATCACGTTCATCAGCGCTCAGAAGAACTATTCCATCCATACGGTCGATGCCTACCGGCGCGACCTGTATCAATACCTCGGGTATCTGGGCATGAAAACCGGCTCCGATGAAGCCGGGATCGAGTATTTTACCCGTAACGGCATCCGGGAATACCTGTACGTTCTCTCCACCATGGGGTTGACGAAAAAGAGCATCGCCCGAAAACTTGCTTCTCTCAAATCGTTCGGCAAATACCTTGCGGCTGAAGGAATCATCGAAAAGAATCCTGCCGCAGAGGTAAGAACCCCACGCCTGGAAAAGAAGGAGCCGGTTTTTCTGAGCCTGAGGGAAGCGGAGCTTTCCATGGAAAAACCAGAGGGGGAAACCCTGGCCGGCAGCCGTAACCGGGCTATTCTCGAGCTTTTCTACGGGTGCGGGATACGGCTTTCCGAGCTTCACGGGCTCGATACGGGGAATGTGGACTTCCATGAGGGCAGCATCCGGGTTCTCGGCAAGGGAAAGAAGGAACGCATTGTCCCCCTGGGCCGTAAGGCGGCGCTGGCGCTGAAAAGCTATCTCCCCTATCGGAACGACCATCTGGTGAAAAAAGGGTGTTCCGGCGAAAAGGCCTTTTTCATAAGCATACGCGGCGGCAGGCTGGGACGGCGCCGGATCGAATTCGTGGTTTCACGCTATCTCCGTATGGTTTCGGAAAAAGAGCATCTGAGTCCCCATGTCCTGCGGCATACGTTTGCCACCCATATGCTCGATAACGGAGCCGACCTGCGCGCTGTGCAGGAATTGCTCGGGCACTCGTCCCTTTCAACCACCCAGATCTATACCCATGTCACCATGGACCGGCTCACTCAGGCGTACCGTCAGGCTCACCCGCGGGCTTAATCGACCCGATGTAAAGACATGACGATATATTTTATTTCGTTTCTTATCAAAATAGATGCCGAAACAAGTTCGGCATGACACGTGTCATCCTGAACTTGTTTCAGGATCTAAACACTCAAAACATACGCAATTATTTATATTGTCATGTATAGACAGGATCCGGCATATGAGGTGCGAACACCATGAAGAATGAGAGAATATACGGGACAACGATAATCGGTGTCAGGCGGGACGGCAAGGTGGCTTTGGGCGGCGACGGCCAGGTAACCTACGGCGAGACAGTGATCAAGAGTTCGGCGGTCAAAGTCCGTCGCCTTTATAACGATACCATTATCGCGGGCTTCGCAGGCGCCACAGCCGATGCCTTTGCCCTGTTCGAGAAATTTGAGGCCAAACTGGAGGAGTTTTCCGGCAACATGCCACGCGCCGTGGTGGAGCTTGCCAAAGACTGGCGCACGGACAAGATTCTTCGCCAGCTCGAGGCCATGCTGGTCATTATGGACAAGCAGCATTCGTATATCGTTTCCGGCGAAGGAGATGTACTCGAGCCTGATGACGGCATCGTCGCCATCGGATCCGGGGCGGCCTATGCGCTTGCGGCAGCGCGGGCCTATCTTGACGGGACCAGGTTTTCCGCCGCCAAGATAGTGGAGAAATCCCTTCTCATTGCCGCATCCATCTGCGTTTACACCAACGATAAGATAAGTGTTATGGAGTTGTGACCATGCCTGAGACGGAAAATAATCTGACTCCCCGTCAGATCGTGGCTGAGCTTGACAAATATATCATCGGCCAGGACAAGGCCAAAAAGATGGTGGCCATCGCGCTTCGGAACCGCTGGCGCAGGCGGATGCTTCCCGAAGATATGCGCAAGGAGATCATGCCCAATAACATCATCATGATCGGGCCGACCGGGGTCGGCAAGACGGAAATCGCCCGCAGGCTTGCCGGACTTGCCGAGGCGCCGTTCATCAAAGTCGAGGCATCGAAATTCACCGAAGTCGGGTATGTAGGCCGTGATGTGGAATCCATCATCCGCGATCTGATCGATCTTGCGGTGAACATGATCAAGGAAAAACGCACCCGTGAGGTTCAGGGGAAAGCGCTGGCACAGGTGAATGAGCGGATTCTCGACCTTCTCCTGCCACCGCAGCCCATGATTGTCCAATCCGATCAATCTGTAGAGGGTGTAAACAAGACGGAAGAGCGCCGGGCAAAAACCCGTCAGAAACTGGCAGAACAGCTCGCTTCCGGACGCCTCGAAGAACGTTTTGTGGAAGTGGATGTCCCGGTGGAGCGCTACCCGATGATCGAGGTGTTCACTCCCCAGGGAATGGAAGAGATGGGGGTCAATCTCCAGGAAATGTTCGGAGGGGCTTTTGGCAGCCGGACGAAAAAACGGAAGGTGACCATCGCCGAGGCCCGTACCATCCTCCAGCAGGAAGAAAGCCGTAAGCTGATCGATGTTGACTCCGCAGTGAAAGAAGCGCTGGCCGTGGTGGAGGAGACCGGCATCGTGTTCATCGACGAGATCGATAAAATCGCCGGCCGTGGGAATCAGAGCGAAACCATTGATGTTTCCCGCGAGGGGGTCCAGCGCGATATTCTTCCCATCGTGGAAGGCTCCAATGTGATGACCAAGTACGGCATGGTCAAATCCGACCATATCCTCTTTATCGCCGCCGGGGCTTTCCATTCGAGCAAACCCTCCGACCTCATCCCGGAGCTGCAGGGGAGATTTCCCATACGGGTCGAGCTTGACAGCCTCACCGAGAACGATTTCTACCGTATTCTCACCGAGCCGAAGAATGCCCTGCTCAAACAATACCAGGCGCTGCTCCAGGCGGACGGTATCCGGCTCCTGTTCACCGAGGGCGCCATCCGTGAGGTCGCTGCCAGCGCCGCCCAGGTTAATGCCAAGACTGAGAACATCGGCGCCCGGCGTCTCCATACGATCCTAAGCAAGCTCCTGGAAAACATTCTGTTCGAGGACCCTCATCACGACGGAGTGAAAACGATTCGCATCACCAAGGAAATGGTCAAGAAAGAATTGAAGGATATCATCGGCGACGAGGATTTGAGCAGGTATATTTTGTAAGCAGGAGAAGGCGCAAAGGGAAAAGATTGTCTGAACCACTGATGCGAATGATGCTCATGATAAAAGATGATTATAAAAATAAATACAAATTTATTTTCATCATGCTAATCTCTTAATCCTGTGAATCATGGTTCAGATTTTAATTGCGTCTTTGCGAACTTTGCAAGAGAAAAGTCATTATGAAAAAAGATCTGTTAAGCATTCGGGATGTATCGGTTGAAGATGTCGCTTCTCTTTTGGAAACGGCCCGGGAGATAAAGGCTGATATTCCCGCATACTACGATGTGTTTCGCGGGCGCACGGTCGTTCTGATTTTCGACAAACCCTCGCTCCGGACCCGGGTAACCTTCGAGGTTGCGATGCGGCAGTTCGGAGGCGGCAGCATCTATATTCCCGGCAAGGATATATCCCTGGGAAAACGTGAATCGGTATCCGACGGCGCCCGTAACCTGTCCCGCTGGGTGGATGGCATCGTCATGCGGACATTCGGCCATGAGATCATCGAAGAGATGGCCGCCAGTTCCACGGTGCCGGTCATCAACGCGCTGACCGACCTTGAGCATCCCTGCCAGGCGCTGGCCTGCATCCAGACTCTGAAAGAACATCTCGGGAATCTGGCCGGGGAAAAGATGGTGTTTGTTGGGGATGGCAACAATGTGGCGCACAGCCTCATGCTTCTGTGCCCGTTGGTGGGAATGGACTTCACCATGTGCTGCCCCCCCGGCTACGAGCCGGATAATCAAATCCAGGAATACGCCCGGAGCAGTGCATTCCGCATGCATACTGCCTATACGCTCGAACACGATCCGGCTCGCGCTGTGCGAGGCGCCGATCTCATCTATACCGATGTCTGGGCAAGCATGGGCCAGGAGGGCGAAGCAGATGCCCGAGCCAGTAAATTCCGTAAATACCAGGTGAATAGCGAGCTTATGGCGAAGGCCGGGGAAAAAGCCCTGGTGAGCCACTGCCTTCCCGCACACCGTGGGGAGGAAATCACTTCCGAGGTGCTGGACAGCGGGCGGAGCATTGCATATGATGAAGCGGAAAATCGTCTGCATATACAGAAAGCGATACTCTACAGGTTAATAAAAAGACAGTCCAAAAAACAATAGTTTTTTGTTGTAAGCCAGCGCCTGTCGTGATAACCGAAGGGACAGGGGATGAGGGATTCGTTAAAAATCAGGTCGATAAATTCAAAAAGCGAATGGATCATTATTACTCTTCGAATTCATCCAATTGCTCGGATTCCTTGAGCTTATCGAGATCGATCTTGTCTTGAGGCCTTCCGCCAGCTTTCTTTGCCCGGATCAGGTCTGATCTCGAAATAAAAGGAATCTTGAAGTCATCCAATGCAACAATCTCACGATTCTTCCATGCCTCTTCAAAGTCGACTCCTGGAATCGACATCATGATATCCACCCTCAAAGGTGGTCTTCCCATCTGATAGAAGTAATCCTTGTTAGTAAAATCAGATGAGTTAAGATTAGCCAGGGGAGCGCCAAATTCTTTCAATGCCTCATACACCGAATTTGCATTGTCCGGGTCAGTCGCTATCCATACATCGAGGTCTTTCGTGAATCGCGGCTCGCTGTATTTCATTACTGCATAGCCGCCAACAATGAGATAGCGAATCTTATGCTTTTCGAAAAGATTCAACAGTTCTCTGAATTCTGAATTCGTCAGCATCTTTCCCTCGAATCAAAAAGTAATCATGCAACATTTCCGATACTGCCTCAAAAATGGCGCGGTCGCCTTGTGACTGCCAGAAGCGAATATCGAATGAGCGACTGTCATCAGTTATACGCTGGTAGCTTTCCTCTATTTTTCTCATTTCCTCTCCTACGTATGCCAAGGGTTCTGTCAAAAGTATTATGAAATTTAACACTTAAAGATCAGATATTATTAATGTTAGCAAAATTATGATGTTCTCCCCCTTGTCTAACTACCAAAATATTTTCTCAAAAGGGGCTTTAAATCAAAAAAATACAAATCGTTGCGTGTATTGTTGTAGTAGCTGTGGTAATGTGGGAAAACGTGAAACGTTTTTC
>JAUYCD010000074.1 GCA_030692375.1 Candidatus Latescibacter sp.
GGCTTTCGATGTATGTTTTCAGGTTCCATTGTTATCTTTTTAACCGTCCTGTTCTCTGTTCGCCTTTAACAGACCTTTTGATGCATTCAAGTTGAATAAAAGTTTTTTACTTTTGTCGCCCTCGTCTTATTAAGGGGGGAAAAAGAAAATTGTTCCTGGTACTATGTAAACATATATTAAGATTTGACAGAATCCTCTTCCTAAATTCCCCCCTTAATAAGGGGGGATGCCGAAGGCAGGGGGGATCTTTAAAGACACAGGAGCACTCAATTTCTCTTATTTATTGTATGTTGTTGACTTAACGACATAACCGAATTATAATTTTTCAAGTATTTTTAGCGCTCATTCAATCTTGAAGGGGCTCTTGATAAATGTAATACGGGGAACTATTCAGTAATGGTCAATCAGCTTGGAGCGTTCATCAACCAGGTAGAAGCGTTTCGCGGTAAGAAATTAACCGTTGCTCAAGCCGATGAGCTAATTTCGGACGCCCAGAATATCATCCAGATTATTCATGAAATTCAAGGGGCAGCGAAACCCGTTTTGTCATCTGAAACAGTGATTGAGCTTCCCAAAGATTTCGGTTTATCCCAGAACTCTCCCAACCCCTTCAACCCCACAACCACCATCCAGTACGCCATTCCTGCCGGGAAAGGTGGATTGGTGCGATTGACTATTTATGATTCCCGGGGCAGCCTGGTGCGGACTCTGGTGGATGGTGAGCAAAATTCCGGTATGCATTCAGCAACCTGGAATGCCACCGATGATGCAGGGCGGAGAATATCAAGCGGCATTTATATTTACCAGTTGGAGGTTGGCAGCTTTACTCAGACACGGAAAATGCTATTAATGCGGTAGAAAAAAGCAAGAGGAAATGATGAAAAAGAGGCGGAGAATATCCCGCCTTTTTTTTCAGAGAAGCAGAGGGGTTTCCCCCTCTTTTGCTTGCAAGAGAGGGGGTCAGGGGGTGAGTTCTAAAAAATTGATTTTCATCGTCTCTTTGCGTTTTGTATATTTTCAAATTGTTTTGAAGATGAACTTGGAAAAAAGAAAATACCATGCAAACCGGCAAAACAGCTATACCCTCCACGTTCGACGGCGCAGAGCAGCGCATGATGTACTGTGAAGCGTCCGGCAAATCACGTCCGCTCCTTGTGGCGCTCCATACATGGAGTTACGACTATACCCAGGAAACCAGCGCCGAATATTTCAAACGCGCTGTAAGCCGTGACTGGCACTGTATTTTCCCGGATTTTCGCGGCCCCAACCGAACTCCACTTTCAACTCCATCTGGCGGGCGCACATCATTCCCATGGACATCAACGCTGGCATCCATGATGGCCACGGCGGCAAGCTTGGGGGCGCCGGCTCGGTTCCGGTCGGACACAGCATACGGGCATACAATGAGCTGGTCAAAGCCTCCGGGGGAGCAAAGCATATCATCCCCGAATGTCTGACAACGGGTTTACATCTGCATGTTTATGGAATAGATGCCGAAACGGTTTCATCGTTCCCGCGAAGCGGCAACAAGTTCGGCATGACAGTATGGAAAATATTAGACAGCCCTTGAAGCACTGACAAGTTTTTCAAAGAGCGTTTCAAACCGGTCGATCATATCGGAGTAGGAAAACTTGCGGTAAAATGTTTCAGAGGCGTTTTGCGCCAGGTTGGAACGCAGGTCATCATTTTCCAACAGGAGGTTGATCTTTTCTGCAAGGAGGTCAGGCCTCTTGATCGGAACAATCAATCCGCTTATCCCATCCTCTATGGCTTCATATACACCACCAAGTGAGGTGGCGACAATCGGTCGAGAGTAATACATCGCTTCCTGAACTACATAGGGTAATCCCTCGTAATATGAGGGCAGGACAAATATATCGAAGGCGGGGAAAAACCGATGGTGATCATTTCTTGATCCGGTAAAAATAACCGAATTTTCAACACCCAGATACTGAGCCAGTTGAACCAGATTCTGTTTATCCGTTCCGTCTCCCACCAGCACAAATTTAACATCCGGGTGTTTTCTGAGAATCTCAGTAGCCGCAGCGATCAAATCCTGTATGCCTTTACGGCTTACTAAACGGGCGACAACCCCGATCACTCTGGTTTTGGAAGCGATGTTCCATTCCTTTCTGAAACTCTGTCCTGTTGTATCGGTCGGAGCAAACTTTTTTGTATTGAGGCAATTATGGATTGCGCTGAACTTATTCATATTCAGCCACGGCTCACGGGAAAAATCATCATAGATAAGATGGGCGCACACGACCGTATGATCGATCAGGCGGCGGTAACTCCAGCGGCAGAAGATGTTATCCCCCCGCATGAGGGATAAACCTTTCATGGTCACGATGACCGGGTATTTTTTAAACCCCCGCGCCAGACTGGCCAGCCTCGCTTCCTTATCAAAATTACAAAGGACAAGATCGGTTCCGTATTTACGCTCGATCCAGGCTAATTTCGCGATCATAAGTGGAGCAATATCACCCCGTATATTCACTTTAAGAGGATTCCAGCCCAGTTCCTTCGTCCGTTTATACCAGTCCCGCCGCTCGTGACCGGCAACCAGGCAATGATGTCCCCTTTCCCGTAAACCTTCGGCGACATCGAGCATCCAGGTTTCTCCGCCACCCCAGTCCGGGTAACTGTTTAAAAACAGGATATTCAAGTACTTTTTCCGATCATAAGTCAGTATAACATCGTGAGCGATTTCACTATCGCATGGTTCAATTCCGAGAATCTGCAAAAAAGAAATATGAATATATCATGTATATTGAGCCTTTTGCATAAGTCGAGATTGTTGGAAGCAGCCCCCTTCAATACACCCCGCACGTACTTCATACGAGCGGGGACCCCGTGTCCTTCGGTTGTCAAGTCCTAAAAAATGTTTACTTTGTTGAAAAGTGATGAAATGTTGATAACTCGGATTGATTTCATTGAATCTTTGCCATTAATTGTTCCAATGCTTTTTGTGTTTCTCCATCTATCTTTCGTGGTTGTACTTTTGGTTTATAGGTGCGCCAGCGTTTTTTCAATACTCCCTGCTGCTGGTGTGCCTGATCGGGTGTTAGCCCGGATTATTCATAAACTTACATAAGTATTTTATCAACTTATTTATAAATAAATACTTATACCTACTTTGAGAAGGCAGCCCCCTAAATCCCCCAGAGGGGGACTTAACATGGTAAATATAATAACACGTAAGTGCAACATACTCAGTAAAATATCTG
>JAUYCD010000075.1 GCA_030692375.1 Candidatus Latescibacter sp.
GACCAGAAATGCCTGTTGTCACGAAAAAGTATAAGTTATGTAAAAATTGTGTCATGACCAATTATAATATCAATAATAAAAACCAGCCGGAAACTTTTGCTTCCGGCGACGGCGTTTTTCTCTCGACCAACAACGGCACAAACTGGATTGCAGCCAATACCGGTTTGACAACTACTTCTGTTCTCGCACTTGCAGTGAGCGGCACGAATCTCATCGCCGGGACTGAAGGCGGCGGCGCTTTTCTCTCGACCAACAACGGCACAAGCTGGACTGCGACTGGCTTGACGAACCTTCAAGTCCAAGCCGTTGCGATAAGCGGCACGAATCTCTTTGCAGGGACTGAAGGCGGCGGTGTTTTTCTCTCGACCAACAATGGCACAAGCTGGACTACGACCGGCTTGACGGGCCCTGATGTCTGTGCCCTTGCGATAAGCGGCACGAATCTCTTTGCAGGGACTTGGAGCCACGGCATTTTGAGACGGCCTATCGTTGTCAGAGATGATCACTGAAGTCGAAGATAAACACAATCAGCTTCCAAATTGTTTTGCGCTTGCACAAAATTATCCTAATCCATAGAGGTTTCAGCGGGGAACCATTCACTGCAATGGAATTCTGAGACTGTGACAAGCGGAATATACTTCTATCGTTTACAGGCTGGCTCATTTACCCAAATTATAAAGGAGCAGGGACATGTCATATATCGAAAAAATGTTCGGTCTTAAAGGAAAAGTTGCAGCAGCAATCGGGGCCGGCGGCGTACTGGCGGGGGAGATGGCCAAAGGCCTTGCCAAAGCTGAAGCAAAGGTTGCAGTTCTGGATCTCAACCTGGAAAACGCCGAAAAAGTGGCCGCTTCCATCAGGAATGAACACCACGGGGAAGCCCTTGCGCTGCAGATGGATGCCACAAAAAAAGAGGATATGGAAAGGGCTATTGACAAGATCATCGCGGCCTGGGGACGGGTGGATATCCTTATCAATGCTCCCGGCATAAACTCGGCCACACCGTTTTTTGAGATTTCGGAAGATGAATGGGATAAAATTATTCAGGTGAATCTGAAAAGCATGTTCCTTGCCTGCCAGGTTTTCGGGAAAAGAATGATCGAACAGGGCGAAGGCGGAAGTATTATCAATATTTCTTCCGCGTCATCCAGTATCCCCCTTTCAAGGGTTTTAACTTATAGTATATCCAAAGCGGGGGTTAATAATCTAACCAAGTTCCTGGCGCGTGAATGGGCCCTCCAGAAAGTTAGGGTCAATGCCCTTGCGCCCGGTTTTTTCCCGGCGGAACAAAATAGAAAGATACTGACCCAGGATCGGGTTGACTCTATTATGCGCCATACACCCATGGGGCGTTTCGGGAACCCGGAGGAGTTGGTGGGGGCCATTATTTGGCTGGCTTCGGAAAAGGCTTCCTCGTTTGTTACCGGGGCAGTTATACGGGTGGATGGGGGATTTACGGCGATGACAATTTAAAGGTTAGTGAAAAAGTCGACTTTATTTCCATTTATGCATGACGACAAAAATAATTACGCATGTTCTGTGTGTTTAGATCCTGAAACGAGTTCAGGATGACACGTGTCATGCCGAACTTGTTGCCGCTTCGCGGGAACGATGAAACCGTTTCGGCATCTATTTTTAAAAGAAACGAAATAAAATATGTCGTCATGTAGACCCTGAAACGAGTTCAGGGTGACATCGTCACGCCGAACTTGTTGCCGCTTGGCGGTAACGATGAAACCGTTTCGGCATCTATCAATTAAACAGGGTATTTCACCAGACTTTTACTATAGATATGATTAGAGGGCATAATGATTGAGAAAGAGAAAATTTTACAAACATGCGACGATCTCATCGTCGATACCGCGATTTTTCTCATGAGGCTCATACAATTCGAGTCGACAAGCGGGTATGAAGGGCCGGCAATGGAGTGGTTATATAACCAGTTCAAGGATATATCCGATGAATGTGAGCTGATCCCTGTTCCGGAAGATATTGTGGACGATCCCGACTTCGGTTTCAGAATCGATGACCGGCCCTATGAAGGAAGGCCGAATCTCCGTGTGACGCTCAAAGGCGACGGAACCGGTAAAAGTGTGATTTTCAATGCCCATATCGATGTTGTTCCCCCTTCCAAAGGCCAGCTTCGCCCGTTTGATCCCTATGTGGACGAGGGCATTCTCTACGGCCGCGGGGCATGCGACGATAAAGGGCAGGTGGCAGTGTTATGGACAATATTCAAAGCCTTAAAAAAACTCAAGATCAAACCGAGGGGCGATATCATCCTCCATCTGGTGATCGAAGAAGAAACAGGCGGAAACGGTACTCTCGCCCTGGTACGCCGGGGTGAAAGGGCTGACTGCTGCATAAACCTCGAGCCATGCTCGAACAATATCCTCACCTCGGTGAGAGGCGCGGTATGGTTCACCTGCACTTTTTACGGCAGGGCAGGTCATTCAGGCTCGGCAAAAACTACGGTCAGCGCTCTCGATATGGCAATCGAGGCAATCAATATCATTAAAGACTATCATTCCAAACTGCTTGTCAGGACTATTAACGACGATCCCCTGTTCGCAGAATATGATAATCCAATGCCGGTAACCTTCGGGCAGAATGAAGGCGGAGACTGGCCGGCCATGGCCCCCCAGAAGCAGGTCTTTAAGGGTGTGTTTGGTTTTCTCACCACTCCTAAAGAAGAAGTCATGCATGAACTGGTTAATCGTATCCGAACCAAAGGTACTAAATGGCTCAAAGAAAACTTCGAGATGACCTTCCAGTACCGTCATGATACATCGAGAATAGACCCCAATCTCCCGTTTGTGAAAACACTTGCGGAAAGCTACAGAACCATGCGAGTGAAAAGCAAAATTGGCGCTATGCCTGCTTCTACGGATGCGTGTTACTATACGAACATCCTGGGAATACCTGCCCTGGCCACCGGATGCGGAAGCCTTGGCGACGCCCACACCGACCAGGAGCAATTGAAACTGAAAAGTTTAATCGCTTCGGCGGCAGTGATGACACAGTTTATCAAAGAATGGTGCGGACTCCGTAAAGTATGATCGTATAACCTTGGTATTCACACAGAGGCTGATCACATGATTATTGGAAAAGGGTTCGAGAATGAAGTAATTGATGAGACCACGGCATATGACTATTGCGCCGAAGCGTTCTCCCAAAAGAAAATGGACGGGAAACGGGTACTGATAATCATTCCCGATTCCACCCGCTCCGGGCCGATAGACATGTTTTTCAGGATTGTCTATAAGCTTCTTGCCGGGCGTGTCAAGGAACTTGATTTTCTCATCGCCCTCGGCACCCATGCCCCGATGAGCGAGGAAGCGATTTATCACCATGTTGGAATTACCAAAGACTTGCATGCTCATTCATACCCGAAGGCTCGCTTTTTTAATCACGAATCGCGCAATCCCGACCATCTTCGATTCATTGGAACAATCAGCGAGGATGAAACCGGTGAAATATCCGGCGGGCTTTTGCATCAGCGGGTTGATGTCACCATAAATAACAAGATTTTCGACTATGATCTTCTGGTCATAATCGGCCCTACTTTCCCCCACGAATCCATGGGGTTTTCGGGCGGCAATAAATACTTCTTCCCCGGGATTTGCGGAGAGGAGATTGTGGACTCGTTCCACTGGATGGGGGCGCTCCTTACCATTCCGGCGACCATAGGCATCGCGGATACGCCCATGCGGAGGCTGATAGATAAAGCCGCCTCATTCATCCCGGTCGAGCGCATGTGCATCAGCCTTGTGGTTAAGGAACACGATCTCTATGGCATGTTCATCGGGCCTCCGGAAGAAACATTTACGGCTGCGGCGGCTTTGTCCGATAAAATTCACATCGTGTACAAGGAACATCCGTTCAAGCAGGTTCTTGCATGCGCCCCGCTGATGTACGATGAGATATGGACTGCTGGCAAGTGCATGTACAAGCTTGAATCGGTGGTCGCGGACGGCGGCGAACTCATCATTTATGCGCCCCATGTCGACCGTTTGTCCGTGGTGCACGGCCCCGAGATCGAAAAAATCGGTTTCCATGTCCGTGATTACTATCTCAAGCAATGGGACAAATTCAAGGATGTTTCCGGCAATATCCGCGCTCACTCCTGCAATGTGAGGGGGATAGGCACGTTCGAAAACGGGATTGAAAAGCCTAGGATCAAGGTAACGCTGGCGACGCTGATGAATGAGGAGTACTGCCGGAAAGTAAACTTGGACTACCGCGACCCGAACTCCATGAATCCGGAAGATTGGAATGACCGTGAGGATGAAGGTATTCTGTATGTCCCGAAGGCAGGGGAAATTCTCTACCTTCTGAAAGACAATCCTTTTCGGAGATAGAGAACAGAATCGAAATGCCAGTGACCTTGTCCTTCGAACATTTGGTTGCGAGATAGTGGTTTAAAACAGGAGGCGTGAAATGAAACGTGTTTGCATGATGTTCGCAGCCTTTTTTTTTCTCCTTGGACTGGTTACTCAGGCTGCGATGGCGGATAAGCCGCTGGAATTAAAGTTTGAGAAGTACACGCTGGCGAATGGTATGGACGTAATCATGCATGAGGACCATTCCATTCCGGTGGTTGCGGTCAATGTAATGTACCATGTGGGGTGCAAGAACGAAAAGATGGGTCGAACCGGTTTAGCGCACTTAGTTGAACACATGATGTTTCAGGGATCGGAACATTACGATGGCGAATACTTTGCTCCGTTTGAGAAGATAGGCGGGTCTGCAGGTGGTGGCATCATGAGAGACATCACTGCCTACCGAGAAACCGTGCCCAGCAATTATCTTGAGCTGGCACTTTGGCTTGAATCGGACCGAATGGGCTTTTTGCTTCCGGCATTGACTCAGAAGAAGCTTGACAACCAGCGTGACGTGGTGAAAAATGAACTCCGACAGGGTTATCTCAATATTCCATACGAAAAATCCTGGGAGCTTTTATTTAAAATGATGTACCCGGACGACCATCCGTATTCCTGGCTTCCGCTTGGCAGTATGGAAGATCTTTCAGCGGCTGCTCTGGAGGATGTTTCCGCATTTTTCAAAAGATTTTATACTCCCAATAACGCTTCACTGGTAATCGCCGGCGATTTCTATCCGGAGACAGCCAGGAAACTGGTTGATAAGTATTTCGGTACGCTGCCCCCGGGGCCGCCAATGGAACGGATGACCGCCTGGATACCGGAACTGGACGGCCTCAAACGCGCTGTGGCCGAGGACAACGTGGAGCTGCCCCGCCTCTACTACGCATGGCACTCACCGGCCAGGTACACTCCGGGTGAAGCTGAGCTTGATCTTTTTGCCGACATTCTTGGCTCAGGAAAAACTTCGCGCCTGCAAAAAGCGCTGGTATATGAACAGCAGATAGCTCAGGATGTATCGGTTTATCAATATCCGGAAGAGATTGGGGGCCTGTTTTTGGTTGTAGTAACCGCCAGGAAAGGTCATACGCAGGAGGAGCTTGAAAAGGCGGTCGATGCGGTACTGCAGAAGATTCTGACCGATGGGATCACGAAAGCAGAATTGGCCCAGGCCCGGATAAAAAAAGAATCGCAAAATGTACGCGATTTTCAGTCGTTATTGAGTATTGCAATACGTCTCAATTATTATAATGTTTTCCTTGGAGACCCCGGCAAGCTCGCCTGGGATATGGAGCGTTATGCCAGAGCCACGGTCGAGGATGTCCGGCGGTATGCGAGGAAGTATATCGATCTGAACAAGCGGGCGATACTGTATATAGCGCCCCAGGGAAAGCTGACGGCGGGTGACACCATGGTTGACCGCACGAAAGAGCCGTCGGCCATGGCCGAACCGGCATTTACCCCTCCGAAAATTCAACGGGCGACCCTGGCGAATGGTCTTGAGATTCTTCTGGTGGAAAATCACCGTTTGCCCCTGATGCATCTCAACCTTGTCCTCAAAAGCGGTTTTGCGGCTGACCCAACTGATAGATTCGGCGCTGCCGCGCTGACAGCCGAGCTGCTCGACGAGGGCACAAAGATCCGCACCGCTCTGGAAATAACCGATGAAGCCAGGCGTCTCGGAGCGGAATTTGGCACCGGCAGTGGGTTAGACGATTCATCAATCAGCCTCAACGTACTCAAAAAAAACCTCGACCCGGCGCTTGACCTGGTGGCTGACATTGTTTTGAACCCGACCTTTCCCGATAAGGAACTCGAACGGCAGCGCCAGATATATCTCGGCCGTATCCAGCAGGAGTCAAAAGAGCCGAATTCCATTGCGAACAAAGCATTTTGGCGCGTTCTCTACGGCAGCGGCCATCCATACGGCCAACCTTCTTCGGGAACGGAATCGTCTCTGAAAGCTATTACCCGAATCGACCTAATAAACTTTTACAAAGCAAACTCTGTGCCCGGCAATGCGGCTGCGGTTATCGCCGGGGATATCACACTTCCGGAAGCAAAGCAAAAGCTGGAAAAAGCATTCAAGAAGTGGGAGCAGGGAACGGTAACCGCCCGGAGTGTCCAGACACCCCCAGCGCCCGCCTCAACCAGGATTTATCTGATTGACAAGCCGGGTGCGGTACAATCGACGATTCTTATAGGTAATCTGGCGATGCGGCGCAGCGATCCCGATTACCTTCCTTTTCTGGTGATGTACAACGTCTTTGGCGTGCTGCGTACCAGCCGAATCAATCTCAATCTTCGTGAGGACAAGGGGTATGCCTATCGTCTCTGGTCTTTTATCGAGGTTACCCGCGGTGTAGGGCCGTTTATGTGTTGGGCTCCAGTAGATATAAAGTATACCAGGGAATCTCTGACCGAAATGGTCAGGGAGATGCGGGACCTGCTCGGGCCGCGGCCGCTGACCGATGTTGAACTTGCCGATAGCAAGAACAATCTCATCAAAAATTTTCCCCAACAGTTTCAGGACTATACCGGCATTGCTGGACAGCTCAGCGATCTGATAAAATACGATCTTCCTCTCGATGAGTGGGATACGTACACAAAGCGGGTTGGCGCTGTCACCGGCGCCATGGCAAACAAAGCGGCCAGGGATTATTTACACCCCGATGCTCTGGTAATCGTCATAGTGGGCGACCGGGAAAAAATCGAAGATGGAATCAGGTCGCTGAACCTGGGAGAGATCGTGCATATGGATGCAGTTAGATAATGATGTGTTCCGGTACTTCTGAACAACCGTACCACACTCATTAATCATTACAACTATTTGAAGTTTTATAGATGATAATTGTGATATCGAAAGGATAACCCATGATTCTTGGAAAAGGCTCTGCGACCGGGATACTGAGTGAGGTTGAGGCCGCAGGTTTTTGCGAAGATGCATTCTCCCGTAAAAAAATAGATGACCGGCGGATTCTGGTAATTATCCCCGACTCCACTCGTTCCGGTCCCACAGATATGATGTTTCGGATTGTGTACAGGCTTCTCGCTCGGCGTGTAAAAGCTCTGGATTTTCTCATAGCCCTGGGAACGCATCCGCCCATGAGCGAAGAGGAGATATATACGCATCTCGGCATCACGAAGGAGGAGCATACCCATGCCTATCCGAAAGCGAGATTCTTCAATCACGAAGCGATGAACCCGGATAATCTGAAGCTTATTGTAAGTTTGAGCGAGGATGAAATATCCGGGTTGTCATGCGGCCTTTTACGCAGGCGCGTGGATGTAACCATCAATAAGATGATTTACGACTATGATCTTCTTTTGATAATCGGCCCCACCTTTCCGCACGAGACAATGGGATTTTCCGGGGGCAATAAATACTTCTTTCCCGGTATATGCGGGGAAGAGTTCATCGACACATTCCACTGGCTTGGAGCGCTCCTCACCATCCCCGCGGTTATAGGAACGAAAGATACCCCCATGCGGAGGCTTATCAACAGGGCCGCTCAGCATATTCCCATCGATCGCCTATGTATCAGTCTTGTGGTAAATAAACATGATCTTTACGGTATTTTTATAGGTCCGCCCGAAGAGACCTTTTCCGCCGCCGCGGATGTTTCCGAGAAGATTCATATCATCTACAAGGATCATCCCTACACGAAGGTTCTTTCCTGTCCCTCGCCGATGTATGACGAGATATGGACAGGGGGCAAGGGCATGGTCAAGCTGGAAGGGGTAGTTGCGGACGGCGGCGAAATAATTCTCTATGCGCCAGGAATCACGAAAACATCTGCGACATACGGCCATCTGCTGGAGAAAATCGGCTACCATGTCAGGGATTATTTTCTCAAGCAGTGGGACAAATTCAAGGATTATCCGGCGAATGTAGTGGCGCAGTCATGCAATGTGAAAGGGCTCGGCACATTCGAAAACGGCATCGAAACACCCCGGATCAATGTGGTTCTTGCGACGCAGATGAGCGAAGATTATTGCAGAAAAATAAATTTCGATTACCGCGATCCCCGCTCAATCAATATAGATGAATGGAAAAATCGCGAGGACGAGGGCATTCTCTATGTACCCAATGCCGGGGAAACACTGTATCTGTTAAAAGACAATCCGTTCCGGAAATGTACATGACTACAGATTTTCTTGCTCCTCTTTACAGAATAGATGCCGAAACAAGTTCGGCATGACACGTGTCATCCTGAACTAGAGCGAATATGATATATTTTGCATTCTGAGCCAATTGCAAAAGTCGTTTTATATTTAAAAAAAGGTAAATTGTTAACTTTTAGCCCCCTAACCCTCTGTCCCTTTCCCCCCAATGGGGGGCAAGGGAAGTCGTTGCTCCACAGTCTTTTCCTGCCCCCTTCAGGGGGAAGGATGTCCAAAGGACAGGAAGGGGGCTTC
>JAUYCD010000076.1 GCA_030692375.1 Candidatus Latescibacter sp.
CCTCTACCTCCTTCTGGGGAAATATTCCCACAAGGAAGTATACTATCATTCTTTAACGTATGCAAGCGAAATAGTATTATTACTGCAAGCCAATAATTTGGGAGCCGGAGAAATACCTGCTCCCTTTTTTTTCCTTTTACCGAAGAATCACGACCATGTACCCTCACTTCCCTCCAAGTCACTTACGTCCCCACTGTCCTTTGGGTCTTTAACCCCCTAAATCCGAAATCGAACTTACTTCAACTTGAATTGCGCTTGTCTGAGTTTATAAAAAAAACGATGGAAATCCAAATTTCCCTATTTTTGTGCTTGACAAGCCAAAAAATAGGGCTATGTTTTATGATAGTGGTGAGTTGTGGGGAATCGTGGGAAGAATTTCTATCCGCTTTTACAGGAAATCTGGATGCTGAAGAGCAGAGGATACACCGGCAGAACCGACCACAAGGTCGACTCAAAAGGCAGATTGAGTATTCCTGCCTTGATCCGCAAGGATATTGCCCCCGGACAGGATGATGAAGTCGCGGTGGTGCTGGTTCCTTCGGGTCACCTTCTCCTCTTCAACCGCGAATATTGGGACACAGTCATTCAACAATATATAATAGATCAGGAAGATAAGATAGGCAAGGAAAAAGTTTGGCGCGCCATTCATGAGGTCAGCGAGAACTGTCACATGTCCAAGGTCGACAGCCAGGGTCGGGTCAGCATTCCCCGTAGGATGCTTGAAGAAACCGGGATAACTTCAGATGCAATTATAATCGGCATCTTTGACCGGCTGTCTGTCTGGGAGCCGAACCGGTATAAGAAATGGAAGGCAGAGGAAGACTTAGACCCTATCATTTCAGCGATTGGGCTTTATTAAAAGATGAACCGGCAAAAAGTCAGTTGTACATTACTTTTTGGTATTTCTTTACCTCACCCCCTGACCCCCTCTCCTAGTCAGGAGAGGAGGTAACTCATTATGCGCTTTGTTGTTACCCTCTCATAATTAGGAGAGGGTGGCCGAAGGCCGGGTGAGGTTTTGATGCTCGAACATTTCCATACCCCAGTGATGGTTGCCGAGGTTTTGAATATGCTCAAGGTGGCCGAAGGAGGACTATACATGGACTGCACCCTCGGCGGGGGCGGACATTCGCAGGCCATTCTCGACAGGGGGGGAACTGTTGCCGCCATGGATCGGGATCCCGATGCGGTCTCTTACTCCATGGAGCGCCTTGCCCGGTATGGCGGAAGGTTCAGTGCGCACCGCTCCCTTTTTTCCCGCATTCGGGAGATTGCGGGAGAGAGAGCCGGTCAGTACGATGGCGTGCTTTTTGACCTCGGTTTAAGCTCCAGAATGATCGACGACCCGTCAAAAGGCTTCAGTTACAGGCTTGACGGCCCCCTGCTCATGGATATGGGCGGCGGGCGTGAAAACGCTTACGAGGTGGTGAATACCCGAAGCAAGAGCGAACTGACCCATATTTTCAAAGAGTACGGTGAAGAACGCAAGGCTTTGAGAATCGCCGATGCCATTGTCAAAAGAAGATCATCGCACCCTATAGAAACGACCGGTGAGCTGGCAGAGATTATCGAAGCGGCTGTGGGGAGTTACCTCCCGCAGAAAAGCAAAGCCAGAGTGTTCCAGGCTCTGAGAATATACGTGAACAACGAAATGGAAGAGCTTCAAAAGGGGCTTGAAGGCGCTCTCGAAATACTGAAGGTTGGGGGCTGCCTCTGCGTCGTATCCTATCATTCCCTGGAAGATCGCCCGGTGAAACGATTCATGAAAGAAATGGCCGAGCCGTGTATCTGTCCTCCCGATCTGCCGGAATGCCGGTGCGGGAAGAAGCCGCTTCTCAGAGTATTGACCAGAAAGCCGGTGAAAGCCTCGGAAAAAGAAGCGGCGGCGAATCCCAGGGCAAGAAGCGCTCTACTTCGGGCGTCTGAAAAAGTGGAGTCGGTATGATTCCTGACTCTCGATACAAGGGGGGGAGGCCCTCCATCAGGCGAAACCGTCTGATAGTCTGTTTCCTGATTCTGGCCGCCACACTTATGGCTGTGCTTTTTGTCAGTGAAGATGTCTATATCCTTTCTCTGGGGAAAGAGATTCAAAAGATAAAGAAAGACCGCGCCACGCTGGAAAACGAAAATTTCAGCCTGAAGCTGAAGGTTGCCGAGCTCCGAAAGGGAAGCCGGATCAAGCAGATCGCCCGTGATAATCTGGGTATGGTAATGCCGGTCGGCGCTCCCCGTAAACTGTTCTAATCGGGAGAATTCAGGGTATGCAGACAGGACCGCACATCACCCGTCAGACCTTTGTCATGATGATAATGGCTCTTCTGTGGATTGTTCTTGCCGCAAAGATCGGAGTCATTCAGCTTGCAAGACATGACCAGCTCCGGTTGCAGTCGATCAAGCAGAGCATTGATCAGGAGGATGTCAAGGCGAGCAGGGGACGGATTCTCGACCGTAATGGAGTCCAGTTGGCGTTTTCCATGACCACCGCCTCATACGCCGTCTGGCCGGAAAAAATTTCCAATCGCGAATCTACCATCCGTATCCTGGCGGATTCTGCCGGACTCAGCCCGCAGGCAATAAACAGGATTTTCACTTCCCGTGAGAAGCATGTATACCTGGCAAAACAGGCCGATGCCTCCACCATGCAGAAAATGGACCTGACCATTGAAGCTGTGGTAAAAATGGACAGAGCTATTGCCAAAAAGAACAAGCAGAAAAAAATGATCCCTCAATGCTTTGAAAAAGTCACTACGAGCAGACGATACTACCCGCTGGGGAAAATTGGAGCGCAGGCCATCGGGTATACCGATGTCGAAAACCGTGGTATCGAAGGCTGCGAGCTGTTTTTTGACAACGAGCTTTCCGGCAGTGACGGCAGCTCAAAGCAGATGAAGGATGCGGTCGGCAAAAGCGAGTCGTTCATGGCTGAGCCGATCGTAACTGCGCATGACGGGATGGATATGGTGCTGACCATCGACTGGCGCATCCAGGAGATCGTCGAGGAAGAGCTGGAGGCAGGGGTGGAACGCGCAAAGGCCATTGCCGGATATGTTATCGTCCTCGATTCAAGCAATGGTGAACTTTTGGCAATGGGAAATGTCCCAAGGTTCGATCCAAACGATCACACCTCGTTCAGTTCCCCGGATTCTACCGCCCGGAAAAACCGTCTGGTAACCGACATGCTCGAGCCAGGATCCACATTCAAAATAGTGACATTTGCAGAGGCTCTCGAGACCGGGAAGGTAAGTGAAACGGATATGATAGACTGCCAGAACGGGCAATACCGGATCGGCAGTCATGTGATACATGACTCGCATAAGCTGGGAGTTATTCCGGCGCGCGATGTGCTCATCCATTCCTCCAATATCGGCACGGTCAAGATTGCGGAGAGAATCGGGAAGCAGAAACTGTATGAGCGGGCGCGGCTTTTCGGGTTCGGTGAGGTCACCGGCAGCGATTTTCCGAATGAAACGGGCGGGCGGCTTCCCAATCCCCAGACCTGGTCAAACCTGTCCCTGCCCACCATCTCTTTCGGTCAGGGGGTGGCAGTTTCCCCGCTGCAGCTTACAGCGGCATATGCTTCCATCGCAAACGGAGGCGAACTTATAAGTCCGCGGATCGTGAAAGAGTTTGTTAGCAGCGACGGAAGGGTGAAAAAACCTACCGAAATCCGCAGGATACGGCGCACCATGACCGCACAGACCGCCCGTCGGCTTTCCGACCTTTTGTGCAGTGTAGTGGAAGAAGGCACAGGACTATCGGCGGCAATACCCAATGTACGCATGGCCGGAAAAACTGGCACAGCGCAGCGCATTCAAGAGGGCGGCAAAGGGTATGTCAAAGGGAAATATATATCATCTTTCATCGGCTTTATCTCGGACCGAAACCCCAGGCTGGTATGCCTGGTCATAATAGACAGCCCGGTGGGAGTATACTATGGCTCCCAGGTGGCAGCTCCGGTGTTCAAAAATATAATCAACCGGATAATCAACATGGGCGGCAGCCCTGTGAACCAGATGATTGCCTCGGCGCCTTCGGCGTCCGTAACTTCGGTGACGATCCCCGATGTCAATAACATGAGCATCCCTGATGCGGCAGCCAAACTCCGCTCCGCAGGGTTGATTCCCACAATTGTCGGAGATCCGACCGTGGTGGTGAAACAACTTCCCCTTGCCGGGGCAAAAATCAATCCCGGAGCGCGAATTACACTCTATACAAATTCATTCACACTGGCGCGGGGAGACAGCGTTGCGGTTCCGGATATCACCGGCAAGCCGCTCCGTGTAGCCGTTCAGGACCTTGTGCAGGCGAATCTCATGGTAAAAGTGACCGGCTCGGGAATTGTCCGATCTCAGGATCCTGTGCCGGGCAGCCTGGTCGCCTGCGGAACCATGTGCGAAATTGCGTGCAGGAACAGATAAAATGAAACTGGAAGAACTTATAACAGGTATTCATATACTCGAAACGAGAGGCGATCTTTCGGTGGAGATCAACTCCATCGAATATGATTCGCGAAAGGTCAGGCCCGGCGCCCTCTTTCTGGCGGTACGGGGGTTAAAGGCCGACGGCAACGCGTTCATTTCCGAGGCGGTAAAAAAAGGAGCATCCGCTGTGGTTACCGATGTATGGGAACAGAGCGCTGTACCCATATCCCTTCCTCTGGTAGTAGCGCCGGACGCCCGCAAGGCCATGGCGCTCATCGCCGACCGCATCTACTCAAGCCCGCAGAATTCCCTGATCATGACGGCAGTAACCGGCACCAACGGCAAAACCACTACAACCTATATGGTGAAATCCATTCTCGAGGCCGGCGGATTCGGCTGCGGTCTCATAGGCACCATATGTCACCTGATCGGGAATGAAACGGTTCAGTCGGCAAACACCACTCCGGAAGCCCCGGATATTCATGCATTCCTGGCTCGGATGGTCCAGGCGGGACAGAGCGCCTGCACCATGGAGGTCAGTTCTCATGCGCTTGCACTCTCAAGGGTTTATGGCATCCGGTATCGAGCGGTCGCTTTTACCAATATCACGCGCGATCACTTGGATTTCCACGGCGATTTCACCTCGTACCTGGATGCCAAAAGTATTTTGTTCAGCGATCTTTCCGGTGATTCCACTGCTGTAATCAACCGTGACGATCCCCATTCACCGCATATCATGAACAGTTCAAGGGGCGGACATATTTTGACTTTCGGATTCACCCCCGAAGCTGATATGCATCCTCTCTCTCTGGAATTGTGGGAACACGGCTCTCTGGTGAAACTGGCCACTCCTGCCGGAGAATTGAACTTCCGACTTTCCATGCCCGGAAGATTCAATATCTCCAACGCCATGGCCGCAGCCGGTGTCGGGCTGGCCTGCGGGTTTCCCGGAGAAGTGGTAGTCCGGGGACTGGAGGCGTTGAAATCGGTAGCCGGAAGATACCAGACAGTGGAAGCAGGCCAGGATTTCACTGTGGTTGTGGATTACGCCCATGCGCCTGATGCGCTGGAGCGGATACTCGCCTCCACCCGTGAGATTTCAAAGGGAAAGCTCATATCGGTATTTGGCTGCGGAGGAGACCGTGACCGGGGGAAACGGCCTCAGATGGGGGAGATTTCGGCCCGGCTGGCCGATTATACCGTTGTGACATCGGATAATCCCCGTACTGAGGATCCGGCTGCGATAATTTCCGAAATCATGCAGGGTATTTCCAACGGCTCCCGCTGCGAGGTCATCCCCGACCGTGAAGAGGCCATCAAACGAGCCCTTGCGCTGGCCGGAGCGGGCGATGTCGTGGTCATCGCCGGAAAGGGGCATGAAGATTACCAGATCATCGGCGCCAGAAAAAATCATTTTGACGACGCGGAAACGGCATACCGGATTCTGAAAGCGATGCGATGAAGGAAATTACAATCGGCCGGCTTCTTTACGGGTTGGATATCGTTTCCTCAAACGCCCCGGATGAACTTCTCGAAACAAAGCTCACCGGTGTATCGACAGACACCAGGACAATAAAGGCGGGAGATGTGTTTTTCGGGATAAAAGGTGAAAAATATGACGGCGGCGCGTATGCCGGGAAAGCTTTCCGGTCGGGCGCCGTACTGGCGGTGGTGAATGAGGATGCGCCGGACGGAATCGAAACGGAATATCCGGTCGTTCGGGTACATGATACCATTCGCGCCCTCGGCGATGCGGCCCGTGAATACCGCATCCTGTTCAGGGGCAAAGTGATCGGGGTCACCGGTACCAATGGGAAAACCACGGTCAAGGAGATGATTCTCAGCGTGCTCAGGTCACGGTTCCGGGTGCACGGAACATCCGGGAATTTCAATAACAGCATCGGCCTGCCTCTTTCCCTGTTCGGGCTGGATGACACACACGAGTGCGCGGTGTTCGAGATGGGGATGAGCGCTCCCGGAGAGATCGCCTGGCTTGCGGGAATCGCACGCCCGGATATCGGTGTCATCCTCAATGTGGGGCCGGCGCACATGGAATTTTTCCGGGGAATCGAAGAGATCGCCCACGCCAAAACAGAGCTTCTCCGCTCTCTTCCGGCGGATGGAACGGCAGTGCTCAACGCCGATGATCCTCACCTTGTTGCCCGTGAGAAAGACGGCTGCTGCCGCGTGGTGAAATTCGGAGTCAACTGCCCCGCCGATTTTCGCGGAGAAAACATCGTCGTTCACGAGGACGGCTGCGCATCGTTCACCGTGGAGGGAAACTCCGTCCGGCTCTCGGCGCCGGGATACCACATGGTGTATAACGCTCTCGCCGCCTGGGGTGTGGGTAAGCTCATGGGGCTTAAGGGCAGCACGATCGCCGGCGCCCTGGAGAAGTTCACCGCTCCCGGAATGCGGATGGAGATACTGGTCAAAGACGGAGTACGCTATATCAATGACGCCTATAACGCCAATCCCCAATCGATGAAAGCGGCGGCGGAAGTACTGAGGAGCCTGCTCAGGTCCGGAGAAATCCGGATGACCGCAGTGCTGGGGGACATGCGCGAACTGGGGAAGATGACCGAAGAGGCGCACCGTGAAATCGGAAAACTCTTCGGTGAACTGGGGATCGAGCGGCTGTGCCTGATCGGGGAGTATGCCCGCTTTTATCGCGATGGAGCAGAAGAGGCAGGGATGGACCCCGGAAAAATCCGCGTGTTTGAAACGGTTGCCGACGCCCTGCCCTTCATTAAAGAAAGAAAAGCGGAGGGGAACACAATTTTTATCAAGGGATCACGGGCGCTCGGGCTGGAACGGATCATCACAGAGGCGCCCCGACTTTTGGAGAGCAAAAGCCGGGGACCCCGCGATTCAGACAGGAAGGCTTGATGTTTTACCATATTTTTGTACCGCTGATAAATCATTTCACAGCGCTCAACATTTTTAAATACATCACGTTTCGGGCCGGATATGCCATGGTGACAGCGCTGATTCTTTCGTTTATTCTGGCGCCTCGGATCATCAAATTTCTGCAAAACTGGCAGGTAAATGAGAAAATCCGCTCAGACGGCCCCCAGTCACACATGGCCAAGGAGGGGACGGTCACCATGGGAGGCCTTATTATTCTGGCCTGCATCATTATCCCCACTCTTTTCTGGGCGCGGCTGGACAATTACTATGTTCTCGTGGCGCTGTTCGCCACCATCTGGATGGGGGCGGTCGGTTTTCTCGATGATTATCTCAAGGCGAAACGTCACCTGAGCAAGGGCCTTGTCGCCAAATACAAGCTGGCAGGCCAGATCATGCTGGGATGCATGGTCGGCGGCGCCATGTATATCTTCGGCGACGATCAGTATTCCACAATGACAATGATTCCGTTTGTAAAGAATTATTCTCTCAACTATTCCCATTGGTATATCTACATACCGATGGTAACCCTGGTTATCACCGCAGCTTCCAACGCGGTGAATCTTACCGACGGTCTTGACGGGCTGGCTATCGGTCTCATGGCAATAGCGGCGAGCGCTTATGCGATCATCTGTTATGTCATGGGCAGGGTTACTACAGCCGAATATCTCAGTATCTTCAATCTCCCGGGCAGCGGGGAGTTGACAGTCTTTTGTCTTTCCCTTGTCGGGGCTTCCCTCGGATTCCTCTGGTTCAACTTCCATCCGGCCAGGGTGTTCATGGGCGATACCGGGGCGCTTGCTCTCGGCGGAGCGCTCGGTACGATCGCCATATTGACCAAAACCGAGATTCTCCTGATTGTGATCGGGGGAGTATTTGTGCTGGAAGTTCTTTCAGTGATCCTGCAGGTAGGTTCGTACAAGCTCCGGAAAAAGCGGATTTTCAAAATGGCGCCTCTCCACCATCATTACGAGCTGAAAGGATGGGCGGAGGAAACGGTGGTGGTCAGGTTCTGGATTATCGGCATTCTTTTCGCACTCATTGCACTGACGACGTTTAAGATAAGATAATCCGGTTATGTCGTTAAGTAAGCACCATACAGTAAATGAGAGAAATTTAGTGCTTCTGTGTTTTTAAAGATCCCCCCTGCCTTCGGCATCCCCCCTTATTAAGGGGGGAATTTAGGGAGAGGGTTCTGTCATATCCTAATAAATGTTTACATATAGAAACTATTTTCTTGTTCCCCCTCAAAAGGGGGGTAGGGGGGATTAACCTTAATCGGATGATCACCTTAGCTTACTTAACGACATACCCGTTAAATCTTTTTTCTGTCTTCTGACTTCTTTTTTCAAAGGCGCCCGATGCGGGAACAACAATCCATAGATTTCTGGCTGCTCATACCGGCTGTTGTCCTGGCTGCGCTGGGCATAGTCATGGTCTACAGCTCGAGCATGTATTTTGCGATGGCCGAGAACGGCAGCAGCGCATTCTTTTTGAAAAAACAAGCCCTCTACATGGTCTTCAGCCTGCTTTCCATGATTCTCTGCACCAGCTTGAATTACCGCGGCTACGCCCGTATCGGAAAATACCTCCTCATAATCGGGTACATTCTGCTCGTGGTTCTTCTCGCTCAGAAATTTGTACACTATGTGCATTTCCATAAATGGGAAGTATACCGGTGGTTCAGGTTCGGATTCATGAGCTTTCAGCCTTCCGAAATAGTGAAACTCATTCTGGTCATCTATCTTGCAGGGACGATTGCGGCGATGGGGGAACGCATCCGGGATTTCAAAAAAGGATTTTTAAAGGTAACCGGAATCGTCATGCTCACTTTCTTCCTCATTTTTCTGGAGCCCAGTCTCAGCATGGCAATGCTTTCGCTCCTGGCGGGGTTCTATATCCTGTTCATCGGACGCGCCAGGCTGGCTCATATCATTCTCTGCTGCGTTCCGGCCATACTGTTAATCATTTACCTCGCTCTCACCAAGGAATATATGATGGACCGGATTATGGGATACCTCAATAATGATCCTTCCGTCTGGTCCCAGGTCAAACAGTCCATCATCGGCATCGGGAGCGGAGGTTTCTTCGGAGTGGGGTTGGGGAACAGCATTCAGAAATACTACTATCTCCCCGAGCGGCACACCGATTTTATCTTTTCCATCCTGGCGGAGGAATTGGGATTTGTGGGAACCAGCCTGGTGCTCATCCTGACTTTCTTATTTGTCTGGCGGGGTTTCAAAATCGCGAAGGAAGCGCCGGACACATTCGGATTTCTCCTCGCTTCGGGGCTTTCTTTCATGATCGGCATACAGGTATTCCTTAATATCGGAGTGGCGATCGGGCTTTTACCGACCACCGGAGTTACCCTGCCGTTCGTCTCCTACGGCGGTTCTTCCCTGCTTCTTTCGTTTGCGGCGACCGGGATACTGCTCAATATCTCCAAGCAGGGAAGCATGGAGAGGCGGCTTACCCGTGAGTACGGAACCCGTATTCATAAGAGATTCCCGTCATGAGGGTGGTATTTGCGAGCGGAGGAACCGGAGGGCATGTCTACCCGGCTCTGGCAGTGGCGGAGGAATTGATGAAAAAAAGCCCGTACTCAGAGATTCTCTTTATCGGAGGAACCAGGGGAATAGAACAGAAAATTATCGGGTGTTCGGGATTCCAGGTAAAAACGATCCCGGTAAGCGGATTTCCGCGCAGGCTGTCTTTTGCGATGGTTGCCTTCGCCTGGAAACTGATGATATCCATTATTCGTTCCCTGTGGATTCTCGCCGAGTTCAAACCGGCAGTGATAATGGCGACCGGAGGCTATGTTTCCGGACCTCCGTTCATCGCCGCAAGGCTTTTGAAGATTCCGGGGACGATCCAGGAGCAGAATTCCTATCCGGGCATCACCAACCGTAAGCTGGCGAGGTTTGCCGACATGGTCTTTCTTGGCTTTCAGGATGCGAAAAGATTTTTCACGAGCGGAGTAGAAACAGTCTTTACCGGCAATCCTGTGCGGAAGGAGATCGGCGCGGGAGACCGTGAAAGCGCTGCGCGCTCCTTCGGTCTGGACCCGGCGGTAAAAACGCTCCTGGTTTTCGGCGGGAGCCAGGGATCTCAGGCCGTTAATCGTGCGCTTTCCCGAATTGTCGAATCTCTCGCGGAAAGAGGCATTCAAGTGCTTTGGCAGGCCGGTGACAAAGAATTTCCGATCTGGAAAGAATTCGACGGCCGGGGGGGAAAAATCCATGTACTTCCTTACATCACCCACATGGCGGATGCCTATGCCGCTTCCGATATGGTTCTGGCAAGGTCCGGCGCGATGAGTATTGCAGAGATCACTGCCTGCGGCCTCCCGGCGATCTTTGTTCCGCTGCCGTCGGCAGCGGCAAATCACCAGGAGTATAATGCCCGCTCGATTGCGGACGCCGGAGGAGCGGTGATGATCCTGGAGAGGGACCTGACCCCGGAGCTGCTCTTACGGGAGGTTCTCGGAGTTTTGGAATCCGATGAACGTCGGAAAGCGATGGGAGAGGCTTCGCGGCGCATGGGGAAACGTGATGCGGCGCGCGTCATTGCAGAGAAACTGATCGAACGGTACGGTTCAAATAAGATGAAGCTGTAAAAAGTATCTTGTTAGTGCCAATGTTCAAAAAACCTCACCCGGCCTTCGGCCACCCTCTCCTAATTAGGAGAGGGTAATAACAAGGCTCATAATGAGTTACCCCCTCTCCTGACTAGGAGAGGGGGATAGGGGGTGAGGTAAAGAAACAACAGAAAATACTGTAAAGCTAAACTTTACCGGAGCATCAAATAAGAGATGAGGGCTTCATGTTTCTGGGAGCGCTGACCCGGAGAGTCAAAAACATCCACCTGATCGGCATCGGCGGAGCGGGAATGAGCGGGATCGCCGAGATACTCATGAATTCGGGATTCACCATAACCGGTTCCGATATGCGTTCGACTCCGGTAACCGAGCGGCTGGCCGCGCTGGGGGCGGGGATATGTATCGGTCATTCCGCCGAAAATGTGCGCACCTGCGATGTGGTGGTTTATTCCTCGGCAGTAAAACCTGATAATCCGGAGATAACAGCGGCCAGGGAGCGAAAAATCCCCGTAATCGGCAGGCCGGAGATGCTTTCCGAGCTGATGCGGATGAAATACGGCATCTGCATCGCCGGGACCCACGGAAAAACCACCACCACTTCCATGACCGGGCAGGTGCTGACCCGTGGGGATATTGACCCTACAGTCATAGTGGGCGGCAAGGTTGCCATGTACGGCGGCGGGGCAAAAATCGGGCAGAGTCACTACCTGGTACTGGAAGCGGACGAGTACGACCGTACGTTCCTCCGCCTCACTCCGGTCATTGCGGTGGTCACCACAATCGACCTGGAACATCTTGACTGTTACCGTGACATGAATGATATAGAATCCGCCTTTGTTCAGTTTGTCAACAAGGTGCCGTTTTTCGGATCGGTAATTCTTTGCATCGATGACCGCGGGGTGCAGAACATCATGCCCCGCGTGGAGAGAAGGATTGTCACCTACGGCACTTCCCGTCAGGCAGATATCCGGGCGGAGAATATCGACCAGGAGGGGACGATGACCCGGTTTGAAGTGGCGGCGGGCGGAAAACCTTTGGGAAGGGTGACACTGTCGCTTCCCGGAGATCACAACGTACGGAATGCCCTGGCCGCTATAGCGGTGGCAGGAGAAATGGGTATTCCCTTCGAGACCACTGCACGGGCTCTCGGCGAATTCAGAACGGTGGAGCGAAGGTTCGAGATCAAAGGCGAGGAAGCAGGTGTCATGGTGGTAGACGATTATGCGCATCATCCTACCGAGATCAAGGCTTCCCTGGCCGGTGCGCGGAGAGGATTCGACCGCCGTATCGTGGCGGTTTTTCAACCTCATCTCTACTCGCGGACCCGTGATTTCCATCAGGATTTCGGCCGCGCTTTCATGAACTCCGATGTGCTGGTGGTGACCGATGTCTATCCGGCGCGGGAAGCGCCCATCGAGGGAATAAGCGGAAAGATGGTGGCAGACGATGCAACTTCCGCCGGCCATCACCGCGTGACTTATGTGGAGAAGCGCGAGGAACTCCCGCGGGCTGTTGCCGGTATCGTCGAATCCGGTGATCTGGTGATAACATTCGGCGCGGGGGATATTAACCGGGTGGGAACTGAGCTGCTCTCCATCCTGAAAGAAAGCGGAAACACCGGAGCGTGAACATGGTGAAGAGAAACGACAGGCTGAGAAGCAGCGCGCCGCACTGGAAACAGCAAAGCCGCGGAATAAAAGTGAGGTCTGACACAACAGGGCCGCACATCGGAAGATATATTATTCTCCTGGGAATTCTCACAGCCGGCATGTTCGTGGGGGGAAAATATGCGGTTGATTACGCTGCGGCGCTCCCGGTATTCACCGTGCGCCAGGTCGTTGTCGAGGGAACACATTATATCGACCGTGACAAGATAATTGCATCAACCGGCATCAAACCGGGGTGCGGCCTGTTCGATGTGAATCTGGTCGCTGTCGCGATAAAACTAAGCAAAGAGTATGCCGCCCGCGATTTCACTGTATTCCGCCGCCTGCCCGACACCATCATAATCAGGGTGCAGGAGCGGAAACCGATGGCCCTTCTGGGAACAGAAAAGGTAATCGGTGTGGATGAAGAAGGAGTTCCGCTTCCCCATGTAGGGCAGGAAATGGTTTCGACTCTGCCGATCGTTTCCGGAATAAAAAGTACGGCTTCGCTTACGGATCCCCAGGTGAAAGCCCGTCTTGTGTCCGGGCTCAAGCTTCTGGATGCCATTTCCAAGGATTGTCCTGCGATTATGAAGAGAATATCGGATATCAATGTGTCCACTATGGGAATCAATCTCGACAACGGACTCGAAGTGATTATCGGAGATACATACTGGCCGGAAAAAGTCCAGAACCTGGAAAAGTGGATCGCAGAGGTGACCGCGCGGCTGGATTCGGTAAAAACATTGGACTTGAGTCACATGCTTTTTAACGGAAGTTCTGATCAAAAGATAAATGTAATCAGGAAGTAAAATAACTCACCCCCTGACCCCCTTCTACCACCCTACTTTTGCTTTGCAAAAGCAGGGAACCCGGCGCAAGCAATAGAGGGGGAGACCCAATTGCTTTTTAAAAAAAGTATTTTTTGAGAAACGAATTACATTAAGAATGAACCCCTCTCTTTTCAAGAGAAGGGATCAAAGGATGAGTTTACTTAGGGGGAAACAGGGCAAAGGAGCATCGGCAGTAAATTGCATTCATGGTACATGCCAGTCAGAGTGAGGAGTGCGTAATGAGCAGGAGCAGCATACGGGTTGGCCTTGACATCGGAACCACCAAAATCGCGGCGGTTATCGCAAGGATCGAGGAAGAAGACAGCACTCCGACGATCATAGGGGTAGGCACAAGCCCTTGTGAAGGACTTAAAAGAGGGGTCGTCGTTGATCTGGAAAAAACGGTCAGTGCGATTTCGAAAGCGGTAAATGAAGCCGAGCGCATGGCTGATGTCGAGATAAAGGAAGCCTATGTCGGAATTGCCGGGGATCACATCAAATCCCTCAACTCCCGCGGGGTCATAGCCGTTTCGCGGGCGGACAGCACCATCACCGACAAGGATATAGAGCGGGTTATCGATGCTGCAAAGGCGATCCGCCTTCCGGATGAGCGGGAGATCATTCATGTCATCCCGCAGGGATACATTGTAGACAACCAGGACGGCATCAAGAATCCTTTGGATATATCGGGAGTCCGGCTGGAAGCCGAGGTGCACATTGTGACCGGGGCGATCACTTCGATCCAGAATGTGATCAAGTGTGTGAACCGGGCGAATATCAATGTGAAAGACCTGGTGCTCCAGCCCCTGGCGAGCTCCTATGCGGTGTTGACCCGTGACGAAAAAGAGCTGGGATGCGCGGTGCTTGATATCGGCGGAGGGACAACCGACCTGGCGCTTTTCCAGGATGAAGCTATCCGGTATACCTCGGTGATCGGTCTGGGAGGCAAGAATGTAACATCCGATATCGCCATCGGTCTCCGGACTCCCATCGAGTATGCGGAGTACATCAAGATAAAGCACGGGTACGCGCTCCGCTCAATGATTCCGAAGAACGCTGTCATCGAGGTGCCGGGACCGGGCGACCGTGAGCCGCGGAGTGTTTCGCTCGATATTCTCGGCGCTGTGATCGAGCCGAGGATGGAAGAGCTGTTCACCCTGGCCAAACATGAAATCGAGAAAAGCGAGTACGGTGGTCTTTTAGGCGCCGGTATCGTGCTCACCGGAGGAGCGTCGCTCCTGCGCGGGTGCGCCGAGCTGGCCGAGCAGGTGTTCGACATGCCGGTAAAAATAGGGTACCCTAAATGTTTCAACGGGCTGACCGATATTAACGATAACCCGGCGTATGCCACGGTTCTGGGGCTTATTCTTTACGGCGGTCTCGGACATGGAGGCGCCGATCAGTACTTTGGAAGCAGGCCGGGAGTGTTCGTCCGCTTCGCCGACAGTGTAAAAAGGATGTTCAAGGATTTCATATAACTAAACGGGGGTAGTAGATGGATATTGATATCGATCTTGAAATGTTTCCTTTAACAAACATCAAGGTGGTGGGAGTAGGGGGCGCCGGAGGGAACGCAATAAACCGTATGATAAACTCCAACCTGAAAGGGGTTGATTTTATCGCGGTCAATACCGACAAGCAGGCTTTGAACATTAATCAGGCGAACACCAAAATCGCAATCGGTACCAACCTCACCCGCGGTCTTGGCGCCGGGGGGGATCCCGAAATAGGGCGCAAAGCCATCGAGGAATCACGGGAAAAAATATCCGCAGCTTTGAACGGGGCGGACATGATATTTATCACCGCGGGCATGGGAGGCGGAACCGGAACCGGCGCCGCTCCGGTCATTGCCCAGATGGCTCGGGAAATGGGCGTCCTTTCTGTCGGAGTGGTTACCAAACCGTTCCTTTTCGAGGGCGGAAACCGTCAAAATGCGGCCTTACGGGGCATCAACGCCCTCAAGGAGGTAGTTGATACACTCATCGTGGTGCCGAATCAGAAACTCCTTGCAATCGCCGACCGTAACATGCCGTTCACCGAGGCGTTCAAGATGGCCGACGATGTGCTCCTGAAAGCCACCAAAGGGATTTCTGACATTATCAATGTACCCGGCATCGTCAATGTCGATTTCATGGATGTCCGTTCGATCATGAGCGAGATGGGCGATGCCATCATGGGAACGGGAATTGCCAGGGGCGAAAACCGGGGCCGTGAAGCCGCCGAGCAGGCAATCAACAGCCCGCTTCTGGAAAATATCACCATCCACGGCGCCCGCGGCGTGCTGATCAACATTACCGGCGGACCGACCATGGGGCTTTACGACATAGACCAGGCGGCTACACTCATCCATGAGGAAGCCGGAGAAAACGCCAATATCATCTTCGGCGCAGTGCTCGATGAACAGATGACCGACGAGATCAGGGTCACTGTAATTGCCACAGGATTTAATTCCACAGGTGTGCAGCGGGTTCCGGGAGTAATTTCCGAATCCGCGACCATTGTCGACTTTATCGACCGCACGGCCGCTACCATCAGTCTTGATAAAACAGATAAAGAAGCGGTTGGATTCAGCTTCGAGGAACGTCAGCAGAGAGTGGCGGCAAACAGCCAGGTCAAGACCTTCGACCGGGGGAGCAAAAGCAGCCTGACCTATCCCACATTTCTCAGGCGGCAGGCGGACTAAGAAAAAAATTGTCTGAACCACTGATGCGCATGATTTATGTGATAAAAGATGATGAAAAGACAAGGGAAAAAAGATAAAGGATAATCGGTTAAG
>JAUYCD010000077.1 GCA_030692375.1 Candidatus Latescibacter sp.
CTTGCTTAGATTATTTACGTAACAAAACTTTTTTTATCCCAAACGATGAAAGTCCCCCTTCGGGGGATTTAGGGGGCTGCCTCTCAAAGAGTTATCTCATTTTGCACTGCAAAATTTACCAACTAATTTGGAGAAGAGCCATTTAATTCTATTTTCAGAATACCATGTTTATCATGGGAAATCAAGCATATTTCAGCATGGGGTTGATTTTATTTTACTTCCATTCAACGAAACTTTTTCATCGAATTTTTAAAAAAATTTGCATTATTGTTATTGATATAAAGATTTTTTTTCTGTAGATTTTTCAGTGTGGTTATAATCGATTAACCTAAGGTCGGCTCATTCCTCTAACACCCAGAGCTGCCGGCGTGAAAAAGCGGTAATTGAGAATATCGGTCCCGGAGCGACCGGAGCAGGATCATGGACATGTTTAATCTTTAGTCTTTAAAATTGGACACTATCATCGAATACTGAAGTATGTCTTGCCCTAGTGTTAAGTCAAACAGATAATGTCTGGTGCTGAAGTTTCTTTTTCTTTTTACCCCCTTTAAAAGGGGGTCGCCGCTAAAGCGGCGGGGGGATCTTTATTCGCAGGGAAGAAGAAATCCCCCCTGCCTTTGGCATCCCCCCTTGTTTAGGGGGGAATATGAATCCAACTTTATTGCATTGACTCAACACTATTACCTCTACTCCTATTGACATAATTCCCAACACGGCAGTTTAATAAACATGCTGAGTGCGATAGGCATGTAACGTCCGGCCCCCTTCGTTCGTCTAAGAATGTAAAGAATTGTTCGAATATCAGGCAAGGGGGTTTGCAACATGATACGATTCCTGCTCTTTTTTCCAATTATGTTCTTCTCCCTGGTGATAGGCTGCCGCAGCGAGAAAAACAATGTCCAGTCCCAAATCAACCTCAGCCTGCATGACACGGAACATCTGGCCCTGGTCAAGGTGGGACAAAAATGGGGCTTTATAGATCGAACCGGCAAGATAGTGATACCCCCCCGGTTTGTGGACGCTTGGTCATTCAGCGAAGGTCTGGCGCTGGTAAGGATCGGATACCGGCTGGGGTATATTGACAAGACGGGGAAAATGGTCATTCCCTTGCGCTTCAGTGAAGCCCGGTCTTTCTATAAGGGGCTGGCGCGGGTGAAAATTGACAGTCTCTGGGGATACATCGATAAGACCGGTAACATGGTGATACCGGCCAGATTCGATGACGCCGATGATTTTGTGGGAGGACTTGCCCGGGTGGAAATCGGGAATCTCTGGGGATTCATAGACAAAAAAGGAAAGCAGGTCATCCCGCCCCGTTTTGACAGTGCACGCAGTTTTTATGAAGGTCTTGCAAGGGTTCAGCTTGATAAAAAAGTCGGTTTCATAGACAGCACCGGCAGTTTCAGAGTGGAACCGCGGTTTGACGATGCCTATTCGTTTTCAGAAGGATTGGCTTGCGTTCAGGTCGGGTATCGCTGGGGATACATCGATACGAATGGTGAAATGGTCATTGATCCCTTCTTTGATGAAGCGGATTTCTTTTCTGAAGGACTGGCCAATGTACAAATTGGCTCGATGTGGGGATATATCGACAAAACGGGTACCCTGGCAATCTATCCCCAGTTTGACATGGCCCAGCCGTTTTTTGAAGGGTACGCCCCGGCTAAAATCGGATATCGCTGGTGTTATATTGACCGTAAGGGAACTGTCGTCAGTTGCGGGTTCGATGAAGCGGAAACGCTGTCCACCGGGATAGGACTGGTGAAAACCGGAGTAAAATGGGGATTTTTTGATCGGAGCGGCAAGACAGTCATCTCCCCGCAATTCGATGATGCCGGCTCATTCAATTTCGACCTGGCCCCCATCAAGATGGCCAATGCCTGGGGCTATATCGATAAAACCGGTGCAATCGTTATTCCTCCTCAGTTTGATAATGCCTGTACATTCTCGGAATGAGAACAGGCTGAATCACATTATTCCGCATGTCTTTTTCTCAGGAGAAAATACAATGATCTCACATGGCAGAGGTAACCGGACAGTGTTTTTCCTGAAACAGGGTTTCAGGATTTTTTTCTTTCTGATATCTCTCGCCGCTGTTCCGGCGGGCGCGGAGATGACGGTTGCCTCCCCTGGCAGCTTACGACCGTTATTATCGTATGAATCATCGGGCGCAAAAACAGCCATATCTAACCCGGCGCTGGTGAAACCAACTGAGACTCTGGTGCGGATTCGGCTCATTACCCGCGACAGCGATACCGGGGAAACCATCCCCTGCCGGGTAGTCATCGCCGACTCACTCGGCCGGTATTGGGGACTCAGCGGGCCTATAACCAATCAGCGAACGTTCTTTTACACCCCCGGAGACACGCTTTTATCCCTCTATCCCGGGAATTTCAGCGCCACCGTATTTCGGGGTTTCGAGTATACTCCTGTCAAAGACAAGGTGTTCACAGTACCCGGTTCGGCGAATCCGGCGCCGTTCACTGTCGAAATTCCGCTCAAACGATTCATTCACATGAAAGCTCTCGGCTGGTACTCCTGCGACAGCGAAGTGCATTTTTTCAATGGCAGCGATTCCCCTGACTTTCGGAGAGTATATACTATGCAGCTTGGCGAGGATGTGAACATCCTTAATATTGCCGCCTATGGTGAGGGTACTTTTTCCGGTCCATTATACAAGTATCTGCAAAAAGACCCGTTGCCCATCTCCATCCCGTTCTACCCCATGGTGATCGGTGAAGAGTGGCGGTCGGGGGCCTGGCAGAACCACATGATCCTCATGGGGCTTCCTCATCGGCTCTCCCGCTTCGGGAACGGGTGGTTCAATTACTCCCTCTCTCCCTACCGGTTTTCTTACCCGCCTGCTCTCGATTTCTGCGATGAAGCCCATTCGCTCGGGGCCATCGTGTTCCCCTGCCACCCTTTCCAGTGGAACCAGCCCTGGGCTGCGCCGATGGGGGATAACACCGAGCTTTACGCTGCCTTCGAACTCCCGGTGGATGTGGCGCTCGGAAAGGTTGACGGCATGGCGATATATACTTTCAGTCAACAGGATACCTGGAATCGTTTGGTATGGTACAAACTCCTCAATTGCGGATTCCATGTGTCGCCTTTCGCGGGAACGGATAACTCAGACTTAACCGGGAACCACGTCCAGATGGGTATCATCGGGGCATACCCGGGGAGAGTGCGATCTTATACCTATATTCCCAACCAGAAAAAAGACCTGAATTTCCAGGACTGGATGAGAGAAACGGTGAAGGGACGGAGTTTCGTATCATCGGGCGCTCTGGTGTTTTTCACTGTGAACGGTGAACTGCCCGGTTCCGAGCTGAAACTGAAATCCGTTAAGGGGGAAACGACAGTTGCTGTTCACGCGGATGCACAGTGGATGGGAGGAATCACGAGCGTATCCATCATTGTCAACGGCGAAACCGCCTATACGGAATACGGAGGAGGGAGTCACCAGGTCATCCTGGATCAGAATATCCGGCTCGCCAAGAGTTCCTGGCTCGCTGTAAGGGTTGATGGGGCGCCGTTTGTTAATATGTTCAATGGATGCGCCCATTCGGGTCCTGTCTATGTCACCCTTGACAAACGCCCCATTCGTTCGCGAGAGGACGCACATTATTTTGTGAACTGGATTGACCGGCACATCGCCCTCCTCGATTCCACAAACCATTTTGACACTCTTGCTCACAAAAAACGTACTTTCGCCCTCTACCGCAAAGGACAGGATGTATTCCGGGAGATCGCGCGGACAACGGTTATTCAAGGTATAAAGATGGTACCGATTCCGGCGGGGACATTCCAGATGGGATCGAATTATGAGGACGACCCGAATAATCCCTTGAAGGGAAAAGGTTCTTTCAAAGGTGAACAGCCGGTGCATATTGTAACGGTATCGGCATTTGAGATGAGCGCGACGGAGGTGACGGTAGGACAATTTCGTGAATTTGTCAATAAAACGGGGTATCGCACTGAGGCGGAGCGTGGAGATGGAGCGTTAGTTTTTATACATGGGAAATGGGAAAAGAAGCCGGATGCGAGTTGGAAGAATCCATATCAGGAACAGGGAGATGATCATCCTGTGGTTTGTGTGAGTTGGAACGATGCGGTGCGGTTTTGTGAATGGTTGAGTGAAAAGACCGGCCGGGAATTTCAACTGCCGATAGAAGCGGAATGGGAGTATGCCTGCCGGGCGGGAAGCGCAACGGCGTATAACCTGGGAGCCAACGAGAGCGACCTTGCGCGTGCGGGGTGGTACAGCTCCAACAGCAGCAGCGGTTTGAATCCAGTGGGAGTCATGTCCGCAGGCGAATGGCCGCAGTACTTTAGCTCCAACAGCAGCAACGTTTTGCATCCAGTGGGAGGGAAAAAAGCGAACGCGTGGGGGATCTATGACATGCACGGGAATGTGTGGGAGTGGTGTAAGGACTGGCATGGCAAAAACATATCAAGCTACAATTCTAATAATACAATGGGAGAATCAGACTATGGCCGTATTTTACGAGGCGGTAGTTGTATAAACGATGCCACCTACTGCAGGTCGGCTGTCCGCTCCGTCTATCCGTCGGCCCAAAGGGACAACAGCACAGGGTTCCGTGTGGTTCGCCGCGTCTCCCCTCAGAACTGAGGAATTCCAGATATGGTCCGGACATCTTTCATCAATTACTTTTGCCGTATATTTTTACCCATGATGACATTTTAAAAAGGAGGGTATATGAAACGGTTTTATCGTTCCCGCGAGCGGCAATGGTTTCTTGATATCTTCGGAGTTAGAATGTCTTTTCCCCTGATGCTCCTCGCATCTTATGCTATTGGAGCGGAAAAGCCGGCTGCCTCGACCGAAAACGGAAGGTTGATGTTATCGTATGAAGCACCGGGGGCACAAACAAACAAACCCGCTGCGGTGTTGAAACAGGCTGGACCCCTGGTGCAAATCCGGCTCGTCACCCGCGACATCGATACCGGGGAAACCATTCCCTGCCGGGTGGTCATCGCCGACTCGCTCGGCCAGTATTGGGGACTCAAAGGGCAAAATACAACCAAGCGGATTTTCTTTCATACTCCCGGAGACACTCTCATCTCCCTCAATCCGGGGACCTTCCGGACAACGGTATTCCGGGGATTCGAGTACACTCCAGTCCAGGACCGGGTGTTCACAGTGCCCGGTGCGGCGGCTCCGGCGCCGTTCACTGTCGAGATTCAACTCAAACGATGGATTCACATGAAAGCTCTCGGCTGGTACTCCTGCGACAGCGAAGTGCATGCCGAAAGTTCGCTCGACCCGAGGGGAATATATACAGTACAGCTCGGAGAGGACTTGAATATCCTCAATCTTACCGCACTGGGAGAGGGGAGCAAGACATGGGATTACGAGTACTGGCGAAAAGATCCTTTCCCCTTCTCCATTCCGTTCTATCCCATGGTGATCGGCGAGGAATGGCGTTCGGGTACCTGGCAGAACCACATGATCGTCATGGGTCATCCTCGCCGGCTCTCCACGTATGGCAACGGGTTTTACACGTATCCCGACTGCCCTATTCGGTTTTCCTACCCTCCGGCGCTCGATGTCTGCGATGAGGTTCATTCCCTGGGGGGCATCGTTTTCCCCTGCCACCCGTTCCAGACCTATCAGCCATGGACAGCGCCGATGGACTATCCGACCGAGCGTTTTGCAGCCTACGAACTCCCGGTAGACCTGGCGCTCGGAAAGGTAGACGGCCTTTCGGTGTATACGTTCAACCAGTCGGATACATGGAACCGGTATGTATGGTACAAACTCCTCAATTGCGGGTTCAAGATTCCTCCCTATGCGGGAACGGATGTTATTACCTTCAACTCGATCGACCTCCCGAACAGAAGCCTGGGCGCCATCCCGGGAAGAGTGCGGTCGTACACGTACATTCCCGGCCAGACAAAAGACCTGAATTTCCGTGACTGGATGAGGGAATCTGTAAAGGGGCGGAGTTTCGTGTCGTCGGGCGCTATGGTATTTTTCACTGTGAACGGTGAACTGCCCGGCTCGGAGCTGAAACTGAAAGCCGTACATGGCGGAACAGCAGTTGCAGTCCGGGCGGAAGCGCAATGGATGGGGGGAATAACGAGCGTATCTGTCATAGTCAACGGCAAAACCGTATATACGGAATACGGCGGAGGAAGTCAAAAAGTCGCGGTAAATCAGAATATCCGGCTTACCGGGAGTTCCTGGCTCGCGGTAAAGGTCGATGGATTGCCGGTCGACAGGTTTAACGGATGCGCCCATACCGGTCCTGTCTATATCAACCTCGACAAACGCCCTATACATTCGCGTGAGGACGCGCTCTACTTTGTGAACTGGATCGACCGGTATATCGCCCTTCTCGATACCGCGAATCATTTTGACACTCCCGAGCACAAGAAAAGCACGTTCGCCCTCTACCGTAAAGGACAGGATGTGTTCCGGGACATGGTACGGCTCTCGAGTAACCTGGCGGAAGGTGCAGTTGCGGCCGACGGCTCCGGTGGAAGGACAACGGTTATCCGGGGTATAAAGATGGCGTCGATTCCGGCGGGGACATTCCAGATGGGTTCGGATTATGAGAACGACCCGGATAATCCATTCAAGGGGAAAGTTTCTTTCAAAGGCGAGCAGCCGGTGCATAGTGTGACAGTATCGGCATTTAAGATGAGCGCGACCGAGATAACGGTAGGACAATACCGTGAATTTGCCAATGAAACGGGGTATTTCACCGATGCGGAGCGCGGCGATGGAGCGTTGGTTTACCTAGATGGGAAATGGGTGAAGAAGCCTGACGCGAGCTGGAGGAATCCATATCAGGAGCTGAGAGAAGATCTCCCGGTGATGTGTGTGAGCTGGAATGATGCGGTGAAGTTCTGTGACTGGCTGAGTAAAAAGACCGGCCGGAAATTCCGGCTGCCGACCGAGGCGGAATGGGAATATGCCTGCCGTGCGGGGAGCACAACATCGTATTACCTTGGCGCCGGCGAGAGCGACCTTGCGCGTTCGGGGTGGTACAGATCCAACGGCAGCGACGCGGCGCATCCGGCAGGAGGGAAGACTGCGAATGCGTGGGGTCTCTACGACATGAGCGGGAATTTATGGGAGTGGTGCAACGACTGGTTGGGAGACTATTCATCCGGGAAACAGACCAACCCTTCAGGGCCGCAATCAGGCTCCAAGCGTGTGTTTCGAGGCGGAAGCTGGTTCACAACAGCAGGCTATTGCCGGTCGTCCTTCCACTATGGCTACCCGCCCGAAAGCAGGGACACGAGCATAGGTTTCCGTGTGGTTAGCCGCATCTCCCCGCAAAGATGAGGAATTCCGAGATTGACATATATTGATAGTGAAAAAAACTTCCTGACTATCGGTTAGACCCTGAAACGAGTTCAGGGTGACAGGTGACTTTCTTCATGTTCTATGCATCGTGTCATGCCGAACTTATTGCCGCAGGCGGGAACGATGAAACCGTTTCGGCATCTATTTTCATTCAATCGGGTCTGCATCCATCGGGAGAATAATCCTTGAGAAAATTATTCCTGCTTCTTTGTGCGCTTCTGGCTTTCGCTCTTCTTTCCTGCGCCCATCAGGCACAGCAGGCAGGGAAAGCGACGAATGTTCCGCAGCTTTCTGCCGGTTTGGACCAGTCCCTGCCGGTCGACCCGCAGGTCACCATCGGCAAGTTCGATAACGGCCTGACCTATTACATCCGGACGAACAAAAAACCGGAAAAGCGCCTGGAACTTCGCCTCATGGTGAATGCCGGTTCCATCCTCGAGGATGACGACCAGCAGGGGCTTGCCCACATGGATGAGCACATGGCGTTCGGCGGCACCACCCATTTCGCCAAGCATGAGCTTTCCGGCTACCTTGAATCCATCGGCATGCGGTTCGGGCCTGACCTGAATGCCTACACCGGTTTTGATGAAACCGTATACATGCTCCAGGTGCCGACAGACAGCCTGCATATTGTGGAAAAGGCTTTCCAGATCCTGGAAGACTGGGCGCACCTGGTCAGCTATGAAAGCGACGCCATAGACAAAGAGCGGGGAGTGGTGGTCGAGGAGTGGCGTCTCGGCCGGGGCGCGGATTCACGGATGCGCGACAAGCAGCTCCCCATCCTCCTGAAAGACTCCCGATATGCCGTTCGGCTGCCCATCGGCAAAAAGGAGATCATCGAGAACGCCCCTCACGACACCCTCCGGCGGTTCTATCATGAATGGTACCGTCCGGAACTTCAGGCGGTGATTGCAGTAGGCGATTTTGACAGTCAGAAGATGCTGGAATTGATTAAAAAGCATTTTGCAGCGATTCCGGCGAAGACAAATTCCCGCCCGCGCACTGTATTCCCGGTGCCCGATCACCCTGAAACCCTTTTCGCCATTGCCACAGATCCCGAAGCCACCCGGTCCAATGTAAGTCTCTACTATATGCATGAGGTGAAACTTGAGAAAACCGTTCGCGATTACCGTCGAATGTTGATCGAGAATATCTACAACTCCATGCTCAATGAGCGTCTGGACGAATTGACCCGCGCCGCCGATCCTCCGTTCCTCTACGGATTTTCCGACAAAGGAAGGCTGGTGCGGTCGAAAGAGGCTTACATACTCGGCGCCGGCGTGCGCGACAATGGGATCGAGCGCGGACTCGAAGCCCTGATGCGCGAAGCGGAGCGGGTAAGGAAATTCGGATTCACACAGTCGGAACTGGAGCGTCAAAAAGCGGAGATCCTCCGCCGCATGGAACAGATGTACGCCGAGCGTGACAAAACCGAATCTCGGCAGTTCGTGACAGAGTACACGAATAATTACCTTGAGAACGAACCGATTCCGGGAATCGAGTACGAGTTTGCCCTTGCCAGGAAGTACCTGCCGGATATACAGCTTGATGAAATCAACCGCCTGGCCGGTGAATGGATAACCGCCGGCAACCGGGTGATCATGGTGAATGCCCCGGACAAAAAGGGAGTGACCGTTCCGAGCCGTGATGAGCTGCTCCGCGTGCTGGAAAAAGTGAGTTCCGAGCCTGTTACCGCGTATATCGATACGGTAGCCGGGGGATCCCTGGTGTCCAAACCTCCCAAACCTTCCCGCGTGGTTGAGGAGAAAAAGATCGGTGAAATCGGAGTAACCGAATGGAAGCTCTCCAACGGCGCACGGATCATTCTTAAACCCACCGATTTCAAGAATGACCAGGTGCTTTTCAGCGCATACAGCTTCGGGGGAACCTCCCTGGCGCCGGATCAAAGCTATATCCCGGCGATTACTGCAACATCGGTGATTGAGGAAAGCGGGCTGGACGGGTTCAGCGCCATCGATCTGACCAAGAAGCTTGCCGGAAAGCTCGCCAGCGTCTCGCCCTGGGTGAGCGATATCCAGGAAGGATTGTCGGGAAACTGCTCGCCCGCAGACATCGAGACGATGTTTCAGCTCATTTACCTTTATTGCACCTCGCCGCGGGCCGACAGCACCGCATTTCTCTCCATGCTGTCCAAGCTGAAGGGCAGTATCGAGAACCGGAGCGCCCGTCCGGAAACAGCGTTCGGGGACACAGTGGCGGTGACCATGGCTCAGTATCATTTCCGGGCGCGGCCATTTACCTTGGAGCTTCTCGAGGAAACGGACATGAAGAAATCGCTGGAATTCTATCGGGATCGTTTCTCCGACGCCGGCGATTTTACCTTTTTGTTCGTGGGCAGCTTCGACCCGGCAAAGATGAAACCGCTCGTGGAGACATGGCTCGGCGGACTTCCTTCCCGGAAGCGCGCCGAAACCTGGAAGGATGTAGGAATCCACCCACCGTCAGGGGTAATCTCCAAGGAAGTGCATAAAGGCCTCGAGCCGAAGAGCAGCACCCTGCTCACGTTCACCGGGCCCTTTGCCTATAACCAGAAAAACCGTTATGAGCTCGATTCCCTTGCCGGTTTCCTCCGAATCAAGCTCCGTGAAGCGCTCCGTGAGGAGCTGAGCGGAACCTACGGGGTCGGGGTTGGCGCCACCGTATCGCACTACCCCCGGAGCGAATACCAGCTCTCGATTTCCTTCGGGAGCGCCCCGGAAAATGTGGACAGGCTTTTTACCGCCATATTCACTCAGATCGACAGCCTGCAAACTGTGGGCGCCGCCGAATCCTACCTTAACAAAGTGAAGGAAATGCAGCTTCGGAAACGGGAAACGGATTTGAAGAATAACAGCTTCTGGCTGTCCGTCCTGCAAAATTACCTGGCGAACGGCGAGAATCCGGTTGATATTCTGAACTATCCGAAACTGGTGGAGGGATTGACTCCCGAAGTGCTGAAACAGGCGGCCCGCACCTATCTGAACGAGAAAAACTATGTGCGTGTGGTGCTCTACCCAGAAAAGAAGTGATGAATAATTGTTCTTTGAGGCAAAGATCCCCCTGTCGCCTGTGGCGACATCCCCCTTGCTAAGGGGGACAAAAGAAAAAAAATTTCGCAAAACGGCGGGTATGAACAGTGCATATTTCTTTTAACCCCCTTCCATAAGGGGGTCGGCGCAAAGCGCCGGGGGGATCTTACCCCGCAATATACAGACCTGATAAAATCAGTCAGGCAGAAGTATCAAAACTTTATAATGAATATTATTGCAGGAGGGTTTTAGTTGAATCCAACAATTGCCGCTAACGGGAACGATAAAACCGTTTCATCAATCTTTGACCTGAGTCCCTCGGAAAAGCTTCAACTCGTGGAAGATTTGTGGGATGATCTTGCGGCCACCCAGGAAGCGATACCGGTCCATAACCGGCAAAAAGAAGAGCTGGCCCGAAGGAAGGCCAACCTGATGAAAAGTCCGGCTTCCGGACTCATGTGGGAAGAAGTCAAAAGAAGGGTCCGAAACCGATAGGTAAATCATAATACCCCCCATCACCACCCCGCAATTGAATGCCACCTTAACATGGAACTTATTTAGCCGAATCATCAAACACAATTAATACAAGATTCTCAGATTTTATCCTGTTCGATCCATGCAAGCTGCTCGGCGATGTTCCGGTGCAGTTTGTAGGTTTTTACATAGTTGGCCGGATCGGGGCCGATGATTTCGATTTTGGAGCGGTCATCCTGGCCCATTCCCACCTGCCCGCACCACCGGAGGTAGATCACCCGCCTATAGTCGATGCCCATAAGCTCGACTCCCATGCGGTCCACAGCGAGCCAGTCGGTTCCCGCAAGCACTACACCATGATCGATGGGAGGGCCGGACACAGGGCCGTTGCCCTCCATCCCCACTACACCGTCCAGAACCGCGAGATCGGGCCGCACACCCATTTCCGCGACCCGAAAAAGATTATAGGAAAGCCCGCGGTTTCCTCCGGAATGCATCATCGGCTTTTCGTTTCGGCCTTCGTAGCTCCGCTGACGCCAGTGGTTGACCGGGGAACCCATGACCACATTTTTCAGGGTGAGCGTAGCGAACACGTTGTCATGGGTCTTGAGGCGGGTGACTGAAATCAGGTAATTTCCGGGATCGAGATAAGTCTGTATGATATTAATCTTTTGGGGATGATTCTTTTCACCGAGTATCCAGCAGGTTCTGGTCGGACGCTCGTTGAGGTCAACGAACTCGATGGAGTAATCCTTTTCGAGCGGCAGGTACCCGAAATTCTTGAATCCCTCGAGCGTGCTTCTCGATTCGGCGGCGGTGGCTTCCGCCAGAATCACCCTGTGTTTGTAGATCGGCTTCAAAAAGTCAAGGATGCCGCGAACCGCATCGGGGTGTGTGGCGTTCAGGGGGAGCTTCGCATCGACCTGCCCCATGTTGACCTTGATCACCACCTGCCTGTTATTGATCCCAGCCCTGACCTCATCCTTGAACGGTTTGAGCGCATCGTACACCATCCCCCGTCGGTCGGTCCCCGTAGTGAGCGTAACAGCGCTCGTTTTTGATGTCGCCCCGAACCGTGAGGCATGGGCGGAACCGCTCCCCACGACAGCAGCGTCAAAGACGCTAAAGCGTTTGTCCATCGAATGTTATTCCACCTTTACCATATGGTATCTCTTTTTCCCGGCACGGAGCATCATGATCGATCGGCTGGCAAGATTTGTCGGAGTGAGTACCATGCGCTGGTCCTCCGTCCGGACATTGTTTACATATATTCCGCCCTGTTTGATCATCTGAAGCGCCTGGCTGTTCGATTTGGAAAGACCCGCCCGGGTAAACATGGTCAGCACCCCGATGCCTTTTTCCAGCTCCCCGCGCCCCACTGAGGACGAGGGCACATCCGCAAAAATATCGAGCAGCTCGCGGTCGCTGAAATCGGTGATTTCTCCCTCGCCGAAAAGAACCTGCGAAGCCCGCTCCGCTTTCCTCAATCCTGCTTCGCCATGGATCATGCGGGTGGATTCCTCGGCGAGCATACGCTGCGCTTCCCATTTTTCCGGATCGTTCACAACTGAATGCTCCAACTCGGAAATATCTTTGAGTGAAAGGAAGGTAAAAATTTTCAGATACCTTATCACATCCCGGTCATCGGTTCGGATCCAGTACTGGTAGAGAGCGTAGGGGCTGGTTTTTTCCGGATCGAGCCAGACAGCATTGCCTTCGCTTTTCCCGAATTTATCTCCGACGGCGGTGGTCAGAAGCGGAAAGGTGATGCCGTAAGCCTGGATATGCCTTGTTTTATGGATAAGGTCGATCCCTGCAGTTATATTCCCCCACTGGTCGTTGCCGCCCACCTGGAGCTTGCAGCCGTAGCGGTCGTAGAGCTGCAAAAAATCGTTCGCCTGGATGAGCATATAGGAAAATTCGGTATAGGATATCCCCTGGACGCGATCCTCGATGCGCCTCCGCACCGATTCCTTGCTCAGCATGTAATTGACCGAAAAATACTTCCCCACATCGCGGAGCCATTCAAGATATGTCGCTCCTTTCGTCCAGTCGGCGTTGTTGACCATGAGGGCGGCATTTTTACCGGAAAAATCGAGAAACCGCTCGAGCTGTATTTTAATCCGCGCCGAATTGGCCTCGATCTCCTCTTCGCCGAGGAGCTGACGTTCTTCCGATTTCCCGGAGGGGTCGCCGATCATGGCGGTGGCGCCGCCGACAAGACCAATGGGACGATGGCCAAGCCTCTGAAGTCTTGCCAGGCAGAGCAGCGGGAAAAGATGACCGAGGTGCAGGCTGTCACCGGTGGGATCGAACCCGGCATACAGGGTGATACATTCTTTTTCAAAACTCTCACGGAGCGCCTCCTCGTCGGAAACCTGCTCGATCAGGCCGCGTTCCATGAGGACATCGTACGCATTCTGCATAAACGCTTCTCCCGTATCTATGACAAAATGGAATTGCCTTCGGTATTCCAAATGATATGTGAATATAAAAACATACAAAAAAAAAAACCTTCAAATCAAGAAGGTTATGAGCTCTGGTTTTATCCACTATGTTCGAGGGGGATTGACGCAAAGACAAAGATGCGGTACAATAGTTGAGCCGAATTGTGATTTTTCCTTTATGGGGAAAACGCAATTGACTGCCAGACCGGAAACAAAGGTTTGGCGGTTTATTTTTTATTGACAAGTCATAAAAAAGACACTATATTGCCAAATAAATTGATTATATATTAACAATATACTTCAATACTATATATAAAATATTATTAAGGAAATTATTTTACTTGGTATAATATGAGGCTTTTGCAAAAGTCGTTTATACGTGAAAAGAAAAAGAGTTTTCTAACTACAGCCCCCTATCCCTCGGTCTCTTTCCCCCGAATGGGGCAAGGGAAGTCGTTGCTCCACAGTCATTTCCTGCCCACTTTAGTGAAGGATGTCCGAAGGACAGGAAGAGGGCTTCATCCAACAATCTCGACTTTTGAAAAAGGCTTGTATAGTATAAAGGTGAAAG
>JAUYCD010000078.1 GCA_030692375.1 Candidatus Latescibacter sp.
CAGATATTTTACTGAGTATGTTGCACTTACGTGTTATTATATTTACCATGTTAAGTCCCCCTCTGGGGGATTTAGGGGGCTGCCTTCTCAAAGTAGGTATAAGTATTTATTTATAAATAAGTTGATAAAATACTTATGTAACTTTATGAATAATCCGGGATAGATGTGTTTTTCGAGATACTATGAAAAAAAAAGGCAAAACTATTTCCGGCTGGGCATGAAAATGTTCAGCCTTTTTTATTTCAATTAAAGTATATTTTCAGAAACTATAGCGTGTAAAGGAAGTTGAATGAGCCGTGCCGGAATTCTGAAGCAATTGAAAAAAGACGTCGCCTATGTTTTTCTTCGCGGAATAATCGGTTTTTTTTGTTTCTTCCCCAGGAAGACGGCTCTCCGGATAGGCGCATTTCTGGGGATGATAGCGCCCTATCTCGCCCGTAAAGAATACAACCTGGTTCTGGATCAACTTGCCCTGGCATTCGGGACTCCCAGAAATGGGAGGGATACTGTTGATCTGGCCCACAGTACTTTCCGTTGTATGGCGATGAATTTTGTGGATTCTGCCAGGCTCAAGGTGATGACTCGGGAAGAGATACGTGCGGTTTCGATTCCGCATAACCTGGAGACTTTGCCTGTAATATTGAAAAAAGGCGGTGCGATTTTCCTCACCTCTCATACAGGATGCTGGGAGCTTCTGGGGAGTTATCTCGTGGCGGAAGGCATCCCTCTGGCGGTTATCGCCCGGAGGTTTTATGATGAAAGGCTGGAAAAAGTCCTCCTGAGTATGCGGGAACAGGCGGGCATGCGGGTGATTTCCCGAGGCGAGAACACCCGTGAGATAATCCGCGCGCTGAGAGATGGATACGGAATAGGAGTACTCATCGATCAGGATACAAGGGTGAAAGGAACCTTTGTAGATTTTTTCGGAAAACCCGCCTGGACGGCTACCGGGCCGGCGTACCTTTCGCTCCGTTACGGGGCGCCGGTAGTGCCGATTTTCACCTATCGCGACCAGGATGACCGTCACCATGCATGTATCGGCGAACCCATCAGCATCACCGGGACAGGGGATCGGGAAAGAGATGTGGCCGAATTGACCGCCCGATGCTCCAGGGCTATCGAGAATTTTATCCGCGAGCACCCGGAACAGTGGGTGTGGTTCCACCGGAGATGGAAAACACTTCCACCGAATGACAGACAGGTAAAGTGAACCGTGCCGCTGAAATTCTATTCCCCCCATGCGAACACCTTTTGCCGAGGGCTGCATCGAACAATCTTGACTTTTGCAAAAGCCTCTATTGTCATTACGTTGACTCTGATAATCTCACCGGGATGCGCCAAAAAAACCTCTATCCAGATATCCGCCACTACGGTTTCCGGAGGTCCGGATCAGCTTTTCGTTCACGCACGGTTCGTGGTGATTGATAATGGTTTGACCGACGCCATAATCTCTGCAGACAGTGTAAAAGTCTATTCCGTCACATCCATTTCCGAGGCTGCGGGTAATGTTGTTATTGATTTTTTTAATAAACAGGGCAATCAATATTCGGTGCTCACAGCCCGGAAGGGAATCGTCTATGGGAAGACCGAAGCGATAGACAGCCTTCGGGCTGAAGGCGATGTGGTGATTACCTGGAAAGAGAAGAACGCCAGAATGGAGACGCCTTATTTACGCTGGATTGCTTCATCCCGCAGAATATTTGCGGACAGCACGGTGGTGCTTTCAGTAAACAACGCGGAGGAGCGCGGCGTCGGTTTTGAGGCTCCGGATGACCTGAAGAGTTATACGATGAAGAAAGTATCGGGATTTGTACAAGGTCAGGAAATACGGTACCCCGGGGAAAAATAAAGTCCGGGTATGCCATTAGATAAGGTTCTTGATTGTGTATAGATGCTGAAACGAGTTCAGATGCAGCGGACTCTTCGACAGGCTCAGAGTCCACTGTCCGAGCACTGAGCTTGTCGAAGTGCACGTGTCATCCTGAACTCGTTTCAGGATCTAAATGTGCAAATCACGGCGCAATATTTTAAAAAATACCGAATGAACCGGAAAATAAAAAAATATGCGGCTATCATTGAAACTATTAATTTTCTTTTCGGTCACCCTGTGTGCAGTATCTGTTATGGGCCAGGGAGGCGGCGGAAATCAGCGTGAGAAGAATGCGGAAATTTATTTCGAAGCGGACCAGGGCGAGACCACTCTCAGCGACTCCACAGTGATCAAGCGGTATAGAGGGCATGTGCGGGCATGGAGCGCCGACACCGAGCTGAGAGCCGACGAGGCAATGTACAATAGCAGTCTCGGAGAAACCCGCCTTTACGGTCATACGAGCCTGAAAGATTCGATCAGAACACTGAGCGCCGACACCATACTCTATTACAATCAGCGCCGCGAGGCTTTCGCCATCGGGAATGTAAAAGCCGCGGAGAAGGACCGGACGCTCTGGGCGCATGAGATCTGGTACCGGAAAAACGACAGGCTTCTCATCGGATCCGGAGGGGTGACAGTCAAGGATGATTCTCTGCGCTCCTCGATTACCGGAATGAAAATGGTCTACAATGACTCTACCCGGAACGGGCTGGTCATTGGGATGCCTTCCCTCGTCCGTGAGGACGAAAAGGGAAGCATCATCACTATTACCGCATCCGATACGCTGGAAGCTTTGAAAGAGAAGCGGTCAGCCCTGCTTTGGAACAATGTAACGGTGAAAAAAGACAGCATGACCGCCTCCGCTGAAAAAGGAATATATGAGGATCCGGCCGAGAAAATAACCCTGCTCGGAAAACCAAGTATTCAGCATATCATGCACGGGACCAGCGAAGAGGATAAAACGCCCATAAGGATAACCAATGTGGTTACCGGCGATTCCATCTATATTTACCTGAAAAATCGAGCGATTTCCTCCGCGCTCGTGATCGGTTCGGCGGTAACGACCACAGTGGCTGTGGATTCGACTTCCGGCGCGCTCACCTATCGGAGTGTTCTGGAAAGCAGGAAACTGCGGCTGGGAATGGAAGGTGAGCGTATTTCCGGGATTACTGCCGAGGGGAACGCCGACAGTTATTACGTGCAGGGCGCCACAAAAAAAAATAAGGACATGCTTGTCAACATCGCCCGCGGCGATACCATACGGTTCTTTTTCACCGAGGGCAGAATCTCCACCATGCGTATTACCGGGATCGGCGGCGGTGATGCAGTTGGGAAATACTACAGGTTTTCTCCCGCGCCCAAAGATACGGTGAAAACTGAAAATAAACAGAAACAAAAAAAGAGGGCAAAGTGACGGATACAGTCAATACCGGCGGCAGCGGGGATAACCTTGAAGGCATTCAGAGCGCTCAATCCGTTTTACGAACCGAAGGTCTGGTAAAACGGTTCAAGAAGCGCACTGTGGTCAACGGAGTATCGATCGTTATCAGCCAGGGTGAGATCGTTGGGCTGCTCGGACCGAACGGCGCCGGGAAAACAACCATATTCCGCATGGTTGTCGGCATACTCAAACCCAACAAGGGAAGTGTTTACATCGACAGCCGGAATATCACCGGTCTGCCCATGTACAAACGCGCCCGGCTGGGGATCAATTACCTTCCCCAGGAACCCTCCATTTTCCGTAAGATGACCGTTGAAGAGAACATCATGGCCATCCTCCAGACCATGAAGTATAACCGCCGTGAGCGGAAAGAGCGGCTCAACCAGCTTCTCGAAGAGCTTGGAGTCGCCCACATCCGTAAAAGCGAAGCATACACACTGTCAGGAGGGGAGCGGAGGAGAGTAGAGATAGCCCGCGCCCTGGTAACCCAGCCAAAATTCATCCTTCTCGATGAACCCTTCGCCGGGATCGATCCCATCGCGGTCGAGGACATTCAGAACATCGTGGCCGGTCTCAGGAAGAAAGGACTTGGCATCCTTATCACCGATCATAATGTCCGGGAAACTCTGGAAATCACCGACCGGGCTTATATTATCGCGGAAGGCACCATCCTCACCACGGGATCTTCCGAATTTCTGGCAAACGATCCGGAAGCGCGAAAAATCTATTTAGGGGAACGGTTCAAGATGTAAAAGCCAATAGATTGTCTGAACCGCGGATGGTCTGGATGGAAGGATTGATGGGATGTACTTTGGATGTTGGTTGGCTTTTCATTAGTTTGATGAGACGGAAGAAATGGCGGGAACAGCTTGTAGTCCTTGGAGTTATTGAAGAATGTAAAATTTAAAATGGTTTATGTATCTGATGAAAGGTGAACCTCGCGGAAACGATAGTATGAAAAAGGGGGTTGTCAACAGAAATTTTGTCTAAAAAGCACTATTTCAAGCATCTAATAAAAGACAGGGATTCTTTCATTCGATGAGAGATAAATAGAGGGATAAATAGTATTCCGTAAAAAATTGATAAAAAATCATCATGTGTAGCAAGTGATACTCACCTTTTTTACCCATTTCTACAGACTCAAGGATTTATAATTTCAACAAGATCAGTTGCTTTTGTATCTACTTTATTAGAACCCTTATATTTTGCAGTTTTTGCTATTGTAACCTTACCTGGTAGAACATTCCATCCTTTTTGTTTATCCCATATATCATTCCCTAAGTATAAATTGGCAAACCGAACTGAATATTCTTTCTTTGGGGTTAAATTAGGTTCAGGATCGGGAAGCCATAAATATATTTTATAATCTCCATCTGGCATATTGATGTATGGAATCCTAATTGTTGTACAAAGTGTTATTTTCCCCTTAATAGAAGATGGTTCCCATTTACGTGGATCCCAACTCAATATTGTCTTCTTAAAGCAGGGTCCATCTAATACAAACCAAACATGCCTTTCGTTATACATCGAAGCGAAACCTAAATTTGTTAATTCAACTTTAAGCTGCATGAGGCCCCCTGGTTTCACCTCAGTATTATAACCAACATTATCCAGAGAAATTCTATACCCAAGATATTTTGAAATATCTTTAAAACAAGTTGAACCATTATTTGTTGGTGTTTTATTCCAAAGACTGATAACATCTGGATGCCAATCCACATTAAGAAAACTAAAGTGTAAATCTGACATTTCTTTAAAAGCTACTGTACACTTGTATCTCGAATCCGTATTGTCAATATCGCAGCAATCTTCACACTCCGCTATGGTATATCCACAACAAGTTTCACCTCCCACCACAACAAAACGACCATCATCAGACAGAAATTTCTTTTGAGCTACAAGCTGGCCGGGCAGGACGTCCTGATAAGTATCTTTATCGGTTTTAGTCGATAAAAAACAATCATTATGATGTCCAATCCTCGCCGCATTATTTGAAATATTATAAACCCCATTTACATCAATAGGCGTTGTAATTCCTGTAAAGTCAGTTTTAAACCATGGTCTCCGGACCTGTACCATTCTTGAAGACGGAACGACTTCTAAAAGTTTATTAAGAACGGATTCCCGCACGGCTTTGGGTGGGATATCATTGTTATTACTTTTCGAACTATGCCACTCACCCCACGCACCAATAAAACCCGCCTGCACAACTGCTATTACATCTTTGTTCTCTTCAAGAACGTTGGATTTTTTGATTTGATCTAGATGATTGCATATCCAAGTCTCTGATGCATCATTACCTGCACTTGACTCGTTATATGCAAATCTAATAATAATTTTGAGACCCTTATTACGTACTTGGGTAAATCCATTATTCAGGTCAGTTTTAAGGTTAATAATATCGAGGTCCGTATTGAGACAATTGGGGAGATATTTATCAAGACGAATATAACTATAGGCCAGGGTATAGGGTGTATTCATAAAAGTAATATAATTATTCGCTTATCGATTTGAAACAGCACTCTTGACATTTGATGCAAAAATATATATGTTTACACCAGTACAACAGATGAATCTTTGAACTGGAGGTAAGCATGAGTAAGTATAATGAAATCAGTTTTTTCGAGTTTCAAGAACGGTTTCAGATCGAAGATGATTGTTTTCAGTATTTGAAAAAGATCCGATGGCCGGATGGATATTCCTGTCCTAAGTGCGGCCATAATGAAGCTTATTTTATTGAAAAGCGTAAGCTTTTTCAATGCAAAAACTGTCGGCACCAGACAACGGTTACAGTCAACACGATATTTCATCGAACTCATGTACCTTTGAAAAAATGGTTTTGGGCAATCTTTCTGGTTGGTACCGATAAGCGGGGATGTTCTGCCAAAAGGCTTGAAAAATTGATCGGCGTACATTACACAACTGCCTGGCTGATGATTCACAAGATACGAAAAGCCATGGGTAAACGGGATTCGCTTTATAAATTGTGTAATTTCATAGAGATGGACGATTCGTATTTCGGCGGTTCCGCTCCGGGAAAACGAGGCCGTGGAGCAGCTAACAAATCGAAGGTTATCGTTGCCGTTGAGAATCGTGGAACAGCACCGGGATATGCCACGATGGAGGTTATCGAAAGTATGCACTCGAATCACCTCAAGGATTTTGCATTGAGAGCTATTGAAGAAGACCAAACGATACATACTGATGATTTTCCATCCTACAATGTTCTGAATGCGGTTTTTCATCATCTTGGAGAAACTGTAAAACCACATGAGGCTATGGATAAACTCCCGTGGGTACATATCCTTATCGGAAATGCCAAAAGCTTTATCCGGGGTACCTATCATGGTGTAAGCCACAAACATCTTCAAAGTTACCTGAATGAATTTTGTTATCGCTTTAACCGGCGATTCAATGAATTACTGATTACTGACAGACTCTTAACTGCTTGTCTGAATACCTCCACTATTACCTATGCGGAGTTAACTCGATAAGCGTATAAATTAATTTATTACAATGAGGAATTTGCGCCATGAAACGATTGGTCAAGTTCTCTGCTGTAGTTTTCACGATTGCTTCCCTCTTTTGTACCACGGCTTCCTCCCTTACCATCCAGGGCACAGTAACCGACGCGTTCAAGAACCCTGTTTCCGGAGCTTCTGTCGTTTTCACGTCTGAAGCAGATTTATCACGATTCTGGTCCGCCACAACCGATGCAAACGGAAAATACCAGATCGCTATTACTACTTCGGTTCAGGAGAATGACACCTCACATTTGCCTCAATCATTTCTTCTCAGACAGAATTACCCGAACCCTTTCAATCCGACAACCATCATCCCGTTTACCCTTTCTAAACCGGGTTACTGTATACTCGCGGTATACAATATTCAAGGGCAAAAAGTGCGTACCCTCATAGATGGATATTTCTCTACGGGCGAGCATTCGGTGAGATGGAACGGTCTCGACGACGGGAACAGAGCTTCAAGCGCTGGTATATACCTCTATCAGTTGAGGGTCGGCGGCAAATCGGATACGAAAAAGATGCTCCTGCTCGATGGGGGAGTTTCGGATAATTACCGGAGTGCATCTTCGATAAGCAAGCCCGAAAAATCCGGAAAAATCGTCGCGACAACGTATCGGGTTACCATTACCGGCAACGATATTGTTCAGTACAAAGAGAATGGTTTGGTTATAAGCGATACCAAGACATATGATTTTACCGTAATACGGATAAATAAGTATCAGGATATCAATTTTGTTTCTATTCCGGGTGGGACATTTCAGATGGGGGATGAGGTGAATGATTTATCTGGAATCACCCATCCGATGCATATTGTGACAGTTTCCGGTTTTGAGATGAGTGTGTATGAGATCACGAACGCGCAATATGCAAAATTCCTGAATGAGGCTAAAGCGACGGGGGATATTACACCTTCGGGTACATATGTAACTGGTGCGAAGGGAGCGTACAGCGGTTGTGGATACATCAATCTCGCGGGGAGTCGCGATGCAAACAACAAGTGCTGGATAACATACGATAATACTACTTTCTCCGCAGCGTCCGGCAAGGAAAAGTGGCCGGTAGTGTATGTAACCTGGTACGGCGCGAAGTCGTTCGCGCTCTATTACGGGCTGGATTTACCTAGGGAAGCAGAATGGGAGTATGCATGTCGTGGAGGAAAGCAATATTTATATGGAACGGATGATGGCACTATCAACATTATGAAGGCTAATTATTATCCAGACGGGCCTTTCTGTCCCAAGGACGTGGGGAGTTATCCAAAGAATCCCTTTGGGCTCTATGATATGAGCGGGAACGTGTTTGAATTTTGCAATGACTGGTCTGCGATTTATTCTGCCGAGAACGTTAGTAATCCTCAGGGGCCCTCACTCGGTTTCTACCGGGTTCATCGAGGCGGTGGTTGGGGCCGCCAAGCCAAGGACTGCCGGTCGGCGTTCCGTGGCCAAATCGAACCGTCGGTCGATGACAACTGCATGGGTTTCCGTGTGGTGCGCCGTTAGCCGCCTCTGAAAACTTCTTGAACACTTGATTATTGATACTTGTCACTTGATATGGGATAGATCCCCCCGCCGCAACGAGCGGCGACCCCCTTTTTAAGGGGGTAACTAAAGAGCACTTTTAAAAGCAACCAGCGATAGTGGCGTATTCTCTCCTTAATAAGGGGAGATGGCAAAGCCAGAGGGGATTACCGCTCCCACCGGGCAAACCTGTACGCAAGCCTGGCATGAAATACACCTCTCCATATCGATGCAGATGTCCGGGCCTTCGATGATGATGGCATCGGCGGGGCATACCCCCACGCACGTTCCGCAGACTTCGCAGCGTTTCCGCTCGATGACGATCATTTCTCATACCTCAGCGACAGGGCATTGATGATATGGGAGTTGGGAGTGGCACTCTCCAGACAGCTTTTTTTGAGGTCCGGGGGAATTTCAGTAGGATAAGCGCCGGAAAAACAGGAATGACAATAGCTAACTGAGCCGTTGGGCACGCTTTTCAGAAGCCCGTGGAGCGACAGGTAGCCCAGGCTGTCCACATCGATGAACCGGCGGATTTCCTCAACGCTTCTGCTCGAGGCCATGAGCTCCTCGCGGGTGGGAAAATCCATGCCGTAGAAGCAGGGCGAAATGATTGGCGGCGAGCTTACCCGGAGATGTATCTCCTTGACCCCGGCATTGCGGAGGAGCCGGGTGATCTTCTTGAATGTCGTGCCGCGCACGATAGAATCCTCGACTACGACCACTCGTTTCCCCTCCAGCACACCCCGCACCGGGTTGAATTTGATCCGCGTCCGGGCGTCACGGGTGACCTGGCTGGGATGGATGAAGGTACGGCCGATGTAGTGGTTGCGGATAAGCCCGATCTCGAACGGTATCCCCGAAGTCTTCGAGTACCCGAGCGCCGCAGTATTCGAGGAGTCCGGGACGGAGATGACGATATCGGCCTCGGCGGGATGTTCCTCGGCCAGCGTTTTCCCGATGTTGCGGCGGACGTTGTCCACCCATGCCCCGAAGATGAAGCTGTCCGGCCTGGAAAAGTAGATGAATTCGAAAATGCAGAAGTTCTTGTCCTGGGGAGGAAACGGTTTGACCGATTTGAGACCGTTCTTGTTAATGATGATGATTTCGCCCGGTTCCACCTCTCGGACAAATTCGGCGTCGATAATATCGAGGGCGCAGGTCTCGGAGGCTACTGCCCAGGCTGAGCCGACCTTGCCCAGAGTAAGCGGGCGGAACCCCCTGGGGTCTCTTGCCGCAATGATGCTGTCCCTGGTCAGAATGACCAGGCAGTATGAACCCTCCACCTGCTTGAGCGCATCGGTCAGCCGTTCCTCGAAGGTTGTCTTTTTGGACATGGCGGTGAGATGGATGATCAACTCAGAGTCGAGGGTGGTCTGGAAGATGGCGCCGTTTTTAACGAGACGGTCATACAGCTCACGGGTATTGGTCAGGTTGCCGTTATGGCCGATGGCAATGGCGCCGTCACGGTCGGCGGCGATGATGGGCTGGGCGTTCATCGGACGGTTCGAGCCGGTAGTGGAATAGCGGTTATGGCCGATGGCGTTTTTCCCTTTCAGGTGGCGGAAAATCGCCTGATCGCCGAACACCTCGCTCACCAGCCCCATGCCGCGGTGGTAGTAAACATCGCGCTGGTCGGATGTTACAATTCCTGATGACTCCTGTCCCCGGTGCTGGAGGGCGTAGAGACCCAGGTATGTCATTTCGGCGGCGTTCGGATGACCGTAGATGGCGAATATCCCGCATTCCTCATGGGGCTCGTCATCCGGAATGTCCTGCCGATCGTCGCCGCCTGAAACGTATTCCTCCTCATGTGTCATGATATGGCTTCCCCCATAAAGTAAAAGTACTAAAGTATGATCATTTTTTGCCAACTGATTCATGAATGGATGAATTTATTGCTTCATACCAATCAATGTAATCGCCGATTTTGTTTTCTACCAATGCAATTTCTTTATCTGTAAGGTCTCTATCCAATTCCTCATTTACAACGTGTTGAATATCTTCAACATTAAGGGAATATATGATTTTGTTTTTCATTTTTATTGCCCGGAATTTTATAATTTTTCTCTAACCATGCTGATTACCTTTTCACTCCATTCCAGGGCCCGTTTGACTTCTATCGGATCATCGAAGTAGCGGGAAGGTATATCTCCGGGCAAACCGTTGGGATAGCGGGTTGGAATGTAGTAATCATCGAGTCTCCTGGCATCCTGTACAGATTGAAAGTCTCCATCCAGGGAGAGGGCAAGTTTTAGTCACCAACGGAATGAGTAAATACATGCTCTTGCTCTTTCCCATACATGAAGGCCTTAAGTGCTTTTTCCGCACTTTGCTGGGCAAGGAACAAGGAAAGATAAAACCGTTTGCCGTCCATCAAATGTACCGCATCAGAGTATTCATCTTCCGCCTGTGCAAGCCAGCGCAGGGCTTCATCCTTCGGATTTCTTCTCATAGATCACTTTCCCCGTTTCGAGCACCCGGCGCAGGAAACTGCTTACCGGAATAGCCTTCTCCAACTCATCCTCGGTAAAAGCCAGGATGTCAAGGCTCACCTCGCGGTCAATCGTTTCAGATATTTTCCGGGGCCACTCTTTCCCTGTTTTTGTGGGCGGCATCACAGCCAGAACATCCAGGTCGCTCGTGCTTATTACCTCCCCGCTGGCAAAGGAGCCGAATACCATCACTCTCAGAGCGCCCAGAACGGCCAATTGTTCCCTGATTTTTTCCAGCGCGAGGGAAAGCTCTTTCCTGCGGAGTTCCTTGCGGGCGCGGATTTCGGCGAGGGTAATGGACAAATTTCAACCTCCCAACCGTATATGATTCGAATAAATCCACGGCCTTTTTTTTCTCTTTACTTCCACCCGGTAAGCGCCCGGGGCTCCTGTGGAAAAGGAGAGTTCATGGCCATCCTCAGCGGCGACAACCGCACCGTTCTTAAGGAGGGAAATCCTGCCCGGCAGGGGAAGACTCACCCGGAACTCCGCGCTCTCCGCCTGTACTGTATCGCCCATGTGATAATGTGCGCCCCCGGATTCCGCGCTGAAACGGAACCCCCGGGAATCTCCCCAGCGGTGGTTGGTAATATAACACTTTGCGGACCTGAGCGCATGCATGATCATGTCCCTGGCGTGGGAGGAGTCTTCCGGGAGCGGCTCTTCGAGGAGCACATGGGTCCGTATCCCCCGGAAAAGCACCTTGTAGCGAAAGATGTAGATGGTTATCGGCCCGATCCGGTAAGGATAGGCATGGGCGTCGGTGCCTCCGATGCCCGGCATGGCGCGATTCAGATTAAGACGGTCCCAGCGTTCGAGCGTTTCCGGCTCCGGCCCTTCCAGGTACTTGAGCGGGTGCATGATACGGAGGTATTTGTTTGAATGAGTGATCTTCTCCAGCCATTCCGAGGAGTGATTCCATATCTCGATGCCGTCATATCCCTCCACATCCCAGGCGGTCCAGGGATAAGGGGGGATTTCCGGAATCGCCGTCCGTTTCTCATCGGGGTGGGCGATGAATCCTATCGCCCCGGCATCGCGCGCGGCAGAAACATATTCCTTTGCGGCAAGGCCCGGAGGTAGAACCTCTTTCAGGCCGTACACCAGGTAATGATTCTTATTGTTCGGGTCGTTGATTTCATAGCCGATAATGGAAAGCACCGTCCCAAACCATCGCTCCATCCCCGCGCGCAGAGGCTCCAGAGTCATGTGGTCGGCGAAGAGGAGAAAGTCTATCCCGACCTGGGCGGCGATTTCGGCAATCTCCGGAATGGAACGGAGCCCGTCCGAGTAACTTGAGTGTACGTGTATGGAGCCGGAGTATTCGTAAAGGGAATCGGAGGCCATCATACTCTCTTTGAAAATGCGATGGGAAGGAGAAGTGAATCCTGCACCTTCAATATGAAGCGCCGGAGAGAAAAAGGCAAGCAGGAACGGAGGGTGGTTTTGGAGCGGGTGGGGGAAAGATAGAGATGTGAATGTATAAAATAACTTGACAAATTTGTACTAACATGTAATTTACTTGGATAGTGGAGGTAGTCAAGGGTTGTTCTCCTTATGAATTGTTGCGCCGAGAAATCCCGGAGATTTATATGAAGGGTTACATGTACATTCTCGAATGTGCCGATGGCTCGTATTATACCTGCAGCACAAAGAATCTTGAAAAACGTCTTTGGGAACATGAAAATTTCAAAGGTGCAAATTATACGCGGAAAAAGCATCCGGTCAGACTTGTTTATGTCGAGGAATATTCGCGGATTGATGAAGCTTTTTATCGGGAAAAACAGGTGCAAGGGTGGAGCCATGCTAAGAAAAAAGCGCTTATTGAAGCAAATAAAGATAAATTAATCGAATTATCGAAAAATTATACACAGTATCCGAGAGAGGGGGTGGCTTCGACAAGCTCAGCCACCGGGCTCTCTTCAGTCGGAGGGACTGTGCCGGTCACTGAGCCGAAATCGGTCACTGAGCTTGTCGAAGTGACCGATCACGGAACGCTAATAAAAGAGTTTTAAAAAATTAAAAATTTTCTGCTTTACAGCTTTTTTGAAATCCTTTTTAAACTGGCGGGTATAAACAATTTTCACTTTTCTATTTCCCCGAATAGTTCATCGATAGAATCAACAGTCCGGAGGTTCTTTCTCTCTTCAGCATCCCGGAGTGATTCGAGAGTAATCCTATTGGGGATACGAATCTCAAAGGGAATCCCGCGATGCAGTGCGACTTGGGTCAGATAAAGCGAGATCGCCTCAGACATAGATATATGGAGCGTTTCGAGCACTTTTTGGGCTTTTTCCTTGATTGCCGGATCGATCCTTGCCTGGATAACCGTCGTTTTTGCCATAAATGACTCCTTTGTAATGCGATTGTATTGACAATAAATATACAAATATTTAAACTCAAACCAAACTTTTTTGTTTTATTTTATAAAATTCAGCCTTCCGGGTACGGTATCCATTGGCCGCTGATCGATGAAGATATTGCAATAGATGGATTGCTCGGAATTGTCCATACCAGAGAATCAATAGGATAAAAAATAATGGAAATGGAAGAACCGTTTGGTCTTTATGATGACGATGGAAACAAAATCAATCCTGAGTTAATCTCCAAACCGAGCCTTTGCGTGTTATGCAGCAAGGATGACGATCCAGATGAGGAGATTCTCTGTCTGCTCAACCGGGCTGACCAACAGGGGGAAGAGGAGTTTCGGTGCGAGGCGTACGAGCCCAAATAAAATCTGTGACAAGATTATTAAACCACGAACAACACGAAAGGTACAAAAAATGATTT
>JAUYCD010000079.1 GCA_030692375.1 Candidatus Latescibacter sp.
CAAGCTGAAAGAAGGATTTCTTGACTTATCTGGGGGTTCTATATAAATTTTGGGATTGAATATGAATTTTAATATTCATTACCTTTTTTTGGAAAGATCCTCCCGTCACCTTCGGTGACACCCCCCTTGTTAAGGGGGGTGTCCGCAGGACAGGGGGGATATTGACCTCCGGTAATGGGCTGGCGTACATGGAGTTCCTCTTCTGGGTCACATTATGAAAAAAATACTAACCATACTTGGCGCCAGACCCCAGTTCATAAAAGCTGCTGCGGTTTCACGGGCGCTGGCGAAGAGCTCGCTTCTTCACGAAGAAATCATCCATACCGGCCAGCATTTCGACCGGAATATGTCCGAGATTTTCTTCCGGGAGATGGGCATTCCCGAACCGGCGGCGAATCTTGGGATTTCCGGCGGCTCTCACAGCGACATGACCGCCCGCATGCTTCAGGCCATCGAGCAGGAACTGGTTGCACGAGAACCCGATTGCGTTCTTATATACGGCGACACGAACAGCACACTTGCCGGAGCTCTGGCTGGAGCGAAACTCATGCTTCCGGTCGCCCACGTGGAAGCCGGTTTGAGAAGTTTCAACCGCGCCATGCCGGAGGAACTGAACCGGATGGTCGCCGACCGCCTGTCTGTGCTCCTCTTCTGTCCATCTTCTGCGGCGGCGGATAACCTTCACCGGGAAGGAATCGGCGATGAAAAACGGAACGATACTCCCGGCGCCCCCTCGTTCGCCGACTCCCCGGAGGTATTGGTCACCGGCGATGTGATGGCGGACATGATCCGCATTTTCGGCGGGGAAGCTCAAAACCGCCACGGAGTGCTCGATGCTCTGGACATCGGGGACTGCCCATTTATCCTGGCTACCGTTCACCGCCCGGAGAACACCGATAATCCTGACAATCTCCGTTCCATCGCCCGGGCGTTCGAAATACTCTCCGGTCGGAAAACCCCGGTCATTCTCCCCCTGCACCCGCGGACCCTTCAGGCTGCCGCGAGATTGGGAATTGAGTTCCCTAACGGAGTGCATGTCATAGAGCCGCTGTCGTACCTCGACATGCTCGGTCTTACCGGAAAAGCTCAGTGCGTGATCACCGATTCCGGCGGCCTCCAGAAAGAAGCGTTCCTTCTGGGGCGGCCCTGTGTGACCATGCGCGCGCAGACCGAGTGGACGGAAACGGTGGATTCAGGATGGAATATCGTGGCCGGGGCAGACAGCGACCGTATTATCCGGGCATATGAAGAGATGTGCCGACGGATTACCGAATACAGGGAAATTCCCAGAGATGTGTATGGCGACGGACATGCTGCCGAGCGTATCGTCGAGGCGCTGGAAAACCGGCTTTACCGGTAGTGTAAAAAAAGGCCCTGTTGTTCAACAGGGCCTTTACGTTACAGAGAGATGCCGAAGCGTACTTACTTGAGCAGGGTCATCTTCATGGTTCTGGAGACATCCCCGGTTCTTACCGTGTAGAAATACACTCCTGCCGATTGTCTGACCGCGTTCCATTTCACTGAATGATTGCCCGCGCTCATGGTGGTGTTCACAACGGTGTCAACCTTCTGTCCCGCCGCATTGTAGATATCAACCGTCACTTTTCCGGCTTTGGCCAGGGTGAAGTTGATCGTGGTGGCGGGGTTGAAGGGGTTGGGAGTATTCTGCGCTACCGAGAAGGCTGACGGCGCGGCTTCTTCCACTCCGACTGCCTTGTTGGAAATCACACCCTTGATGGAATCATGGGCCACATACCAGACACCGCCCTGGTTAGCGGAGTCGGAGGATGCATAGTTGTCCGTATAGATACCGTCAAAAGCCGTTCCTGCATCGGAGAAGATCGACCAGCGCTTCCACTTGGCAGTCTCTGCGGCATAGGCCAGATATCCGATACCGGTGCCGTCGGGACCCAGGAGTCCGAAGGATACCGCTCCTTCGTCAAAGCTCGGCGATACGCTGAACAGGTTGTTGTCGGCGGAGAGATGGTAGGTGTAGGGGCCGGGACGGTAGTCATTGCAGGCCCACTTGGACCCGGCAGTCGGCTGATAGTTTTTGTCGAGGATATAATCGCCGTTTTCATTGGAAAAGAGGAAGAATGTATCCTTGGTTTCAGCAGCCGGATTGATCATCTGCTTGATACAGGAGCAATGGCAGTTCAGGAATATCATCCCGTTCCTCATCTCCAATCCATTCGGACCGCCGTTCATCTGCGATTTGGCATTCAGGTCGTTTAAATCGCTCCAGAAGTCGATCAAGCTCATTTTCCTGATGATGGAGCCGTCGGTGGCGTCGATGTAGATGAATTCGGACCGGGGTGCGGAATCATAATACGCCTGGTCGATCGTGTAGACTAGATCGCCGTCGGTGACGCAGCCGGGCTGACCGCGCGGGTCAGGATTGGACCAGGAGGTCAGGCCGTCAGTACCCCATGACATCACAAACTGTGAAACGCCGTTGGGCACATACTGCATTTTCCGCACTCCAGTGAGTTTCGCGGTTAAGCTGAGAACTTCAATATAGAAAAAGCTGAAGTTGTTGGGCTGAAAGCCGATTTGGGGGCCGTACGAATACCCTGTGCCAAGGGCGAAGGCGGTGGTTTCCAACAGTGCTGCGTTTACCGGGTCGCTGCCGATGGTCCATTTTTTCACTCCGCCGCGATCGTAGAAAAGCGGATTGGTCAGAGTCTTGCCGTCCGGGCCTTTTTCCTGGATGTGCGCCTGGGTACCCTGGGAACCGGACGCAATGGAAATGCTGCTGCATACCCTCTGCTTTTGACCTATGTTATCAAACGACCAGAGGTAGTAGGTATAATCGCCGGCAGGGACAAGATTACCGTCCTTGTTCTTCCCCTCCCATGAAATAAGGTTATTCTTTCCTACTGCATAATTGGCCAGCTTGGATACATAGATAGAGGTGTCTACCAGGTTCATGTAGTGCCATCCCAGGAATCCATTCCGGATTTTGCTGACCGAAGCAGCCTTGCCTTTGGTGTACACGCAGAGAATTACCCCGGCCGGCGTTCCGGCGACATCAAAGGGAATATCCAGTCTTTTGCCGTCAAATTGATAGAGTAGTGTCGCCGGAGCGCTCAGCTTGAGGAGCGTGGGCTGAAAATTGGCCGCATAGGCGACCGATACCAGAAACATACATGCGGTAAATAGAATACATACCTTTTTCATAGCTTACCCCTTTACCCTTTACATTGTTTGGTTACACTGTTCCTCCCCTAAAACATCCCGATAGATTGTGTACTTGTCTTTTACTCCTCCTTTCTACGGATACAAATAAATGATTTTGGTTATGTCGTTAAGTAAGCTAAAATGTTTTCATCCATAATGTTAATCCCCCCTACCCCCCTTATTAAGGGGGGAAAAAGAAAATTGTTCCTATTACAATGTAAACATTTATTTTGGATTTGACAGAACTCTCTCCCTAAATTCCCCCCTTAATAAGGGGGGATGCCGAAGGCAGGGGGGATTTTTAAAGACACAGGAGCACTCAATTTATCTTATTTACTGTATGTTGCTGACTTAACGACATAACCAAATAATATAAATTAGGTTATAAGTGCCTGCAAGACCTTTTTTATTCCCCCCAGGGAGCCCTGTTTATCCTCCGGAGGGCTGAAACTGATTCTCATCCCATTCTGAAATGAAAAATTCAGTATAACCGGAGATTTCCGGACTATCTTTTCCACAGACGCTCTGGTGACTTCGATGGTTTCAGGAATTGCCAAAACCACCTCATGACCCTGAGTGGAAATCTCCGTGATCCCTGCCTTTGCGGCAAAATGACGGATATAGGTCGAATCCAGCAGATTGAGCACCTGTTGAGGGGGCCGGCCGAACCGGTCTATCATTTCCTCCTCAATGGCTTTGACCTCGTTCAAAGAAACCGTTTCGGAGAGCCTCCGGTAGAACAGCACCCGCTCGCCGGCATCCGCGATATATTCCTCGGGAATATAGGTGTCAACCTTGATATTCATCTCAACATCGGGGGGGCGCTCCACTTTTTCGCCTTTCAGTTCAGCTATGGTTTCCTTTAACAGCTCATTGTAGAGATCAAAACCAACCGCAGCGATGAAGCCGGACTGTTCTGTGCCGAGCATATTTCCCGCGCCGCGGATTTCCAGATCACGCATGGCAATTTTGAAACCGCTTCCCAGGTCGGCAAATTCTTCGATAATTTTCAGGCGCTGACGGGCGATCTTGGTTATGGGAGCTTTTGGAGGCACCATCAGGTAGGCATAAGCCCTCCGATTGGACCTTCCCACCCTGCCCCGAAGCTGGTAAAGCTGGGACAGGCCGAAGGTATCGGAGCGATTGATGATGATGGTATTCACGCTGGGAATATCCAGCCCGTTTTCAATGATCATGGTGGAGACCAGGATCTGGAATTTGCCATGGTGAAAATCACGCATGATACTTTCAAGTTCCTTTTCCGGAAGCTGGCCGTGCGCGACCCCCAGGGTGACACTGGGCATCAGTGTTCGCAGATACGCCGCCATGCTGCTTATGGAGGACACCCGGTTGTGGACGAAAAACACCTGCCCGCCCCGGTCGATTTCCCGCATTATCGCTTCAACTACATATTTCTCCTCAAACGGAATGATTTCGGTATGAACGCTGTAACGGTCCCTGGGCGGTGTATTGATGAACGAGATATCCCGGGCGCCCAGAAGGGACATGTTCAGAGTCCTGGGAATCGGAGTGGCGCTCATGGAAAGCACATCCACATTGCGGCGGATTTTTTTTATGAGTTCCTTGTGCCGGACTCCGAACCGCTGCTCCTCGTCGATAACCAGGAGACCGAGATTCTTGAAATGCACATCCTTGGAAAGCAGGCGGTGCGTGCCGATTATAATGTCCACCTTCCCCTCGGCAAGCTTCTGAAGGATAGCTTTCTGCTCTGCGCTGCTCCGGAACCGTGATATGGTCTCGACCCTTACCGGGAAATCGGCAAACCGCTCCCGGAATGTTTCGTCATGCTGTTCGGCCAGAATGGTGGTGGGAACGAGGACAGCCACCTGCCTGCCGTCAAGGACAGCGCAATAAGCCGCCCGTATTGCCACCTCGGTTTTCCCGAAGCCCACATCGCCGCAGATGAGACGGTCCATGGGAGACGGGTTTTCCATGTCGGCGAGAACCTCATTCCAGGTCCGCATCTGATCGGGAGTCTCTTCGTATACGAAGGAATCCTCCATGGCTTTCAGCATATGTTCATCGGGTTTGAAGGCATGCCCGGGAAGAGCCTTCCGTTCGGCATACAGGCGGAGGAGGTCTTCCGCCATGCGCTGAATGGATTTTTTCGTCCTTGCCTTCAGGTTTTCCCAGGAAGTACCGCCCAGTTTGGTGATTACCGGCAGCACGCCTTCTTCCGAGGTATACTTTTTGATACGTTTAAGCTGTTCTACAGGCACAAAAAGCTGGTCGCTGTCCTTGTACCGGATGAAGAGGCAATCCTTTTCGACATCCCCGGCCCTTATTCGCCTCAAACCCATATACTTACCGATACCGTAATCCACATGCACTACGAAATCGCCCAGGTTTAATGCACGGTAATCTGTTATCGGCATCCCTTCTTTGAACTTCCGGTACCGCACCCGCCGCCGGTAGCGGCTGAAAATTTCATGGTCGGTCAGAAGGAAAAGGCCCGAGGAAGCATCGGTGAATCCCCCTGAAAGATGCGCGATCCCGATGGAGTAATATCCTTCGACCTCCTCCAAAAGCTCGTTCAGACGGTCGACCTGCCCCTTGTTGTCGCAGGCGATATGGCACGAGAGCCCTTTCAGGTGCGAGGATTGAATATCCTTTTTAAGCTCCTCCATACTCCCCTGATACTGACGGCATGAAGAAATAGAGAATTCGATGACTGGAGCGCCGGTGGGACGAAGCTCATGGTTTTCTACAAGGAGCATAGTTCCCAGACTGTCCATCAATTCCCGTGAGGAGGGATAAAAATATTTCGGAGGAGGAAGATCGGGATCATCCTGACGCTGTCTTTCCCAGATGATGGAGGCATGTTCCAGGCGGCGTTCCACCTCGTGCATGCAGCGCTGGGGATCGAAAACAAGGGCGCAGTCACGCTCGGAAAAATAGGAAACCAGGGAGGCCCTTGCTCCGAAAACCACATGGAGGTACTGCTCCATGCCGTTCGGTCTTTCTTCGCCGCTTATGGCATCCCGAATACGGGAAAGATCGATTCCGGCTTCGGCCTCGATGCTTTTCATCCGCCGTTCATCGGAAGAGTTGATGCCTGCCTCGGTGACAAATTCGTCGGGAGGAATGATACGGAATTGTTCAACCGGTGAAAGAGACCGCTGGCTGGAGGCGGAGAAAGTGCGGATGGATTCGATCTCATCGCCCCAGAACTCGATACGGTAAGGAATTTCCCCGCCGAACGGGAAAATATCCACAATCCCGCCGCGCACCGCAATCTGGCCGGCCGAGGTCACAGTGTTCTGGCGTTTAAAGCCTTTGGAGATGAGCGATTTCACCAGATCGTGAAAGACAATCTGCATTCCCTTTTTGACATCGAGGCTGATAAGCTCGATCATTCCCGGCGGAGTGGTCGGGTCATGCAAGGCGCCGGCAGTCGCCACTACCACACCCTTCCAGCCCCGTTCCAGTGAGTCCAGAGTCTCAACCCGCTGGCTCCTGACCTCGACATGGCTGTCGGCCAGCTCAAAGGGACCGGTATCGCGCTCAGGAAAATATTTTACCCCGGAGGCGCCCAGGATACTCTCGATATCTTCACGGAATGCTTCGGCTTCTTCTTCACTGGGGAGAAGGGCTATAATTGAACGGTCAGGTGCGGAGACATTTACCCCGGAAAGACACGCGGTGAGAAATGCCGAGGAAGATCCGCCCAACCCGTGAATTACAGCCCGCCGGCTTTTAGCGAGTGACTCGCAAAGAGAGGGGAGGGAAGCATTTTGAACAAATAATTTGAGAATGGAGTTCAGCATGAAAACGAGTTCTGGAATTGAGTTCATTTCGGGGATGAGATTCCGGGATTCCTCAAATAAACAAGCCCCCAGGACCTGGAATCCGACTGTGAAAGATAACTAATTTTAAACCGGCATACCAGAAAAAATATAGAAATCAGGTATGACTGCGAAGCCTTCTTCGCCATTCATAGAGAACAATGGAGGCTGCCACCGCAGCATTGAGACTCTCCACATCCTTTTCCATGGGAATCGAAACGGTGTATTCCGGTTTGATTTCTTCCGGAAGCCCGGGGCCTTCCAGCCCCGGGAGAAGGCCAAACCGCTCCGGGAAAGTGAACTCACTCAGAGGCTTTCCGCCGGTGGACAACGCCACCACCGGCAGGCGAAGGCCCGAAAGCTCCCGAATGGACGGTCCTTCGAAATAATCCACCAGGAACGCCGCTGTTCCAGCAGCACGCAGGCTCTTGGGATGAAACGGGGTCGCCGCTTCCTTGAGGAGTACGACAGCGCGTACCCCGAATGCCGCCGCCGACCGTATGACCGCACCCACATTCGCCGGGTCCTGGAAGGGAACGAGGAGAACAGCTCCCGATTGAGGCGCGGCGCTTTCAAACAAGGGCATTTCCGGTATCGAAACCACGAGCAGGGGATAATCAGTCCCGTGGACATCCAGCTCTCGAAACAATTCGCCGGAAAGCCGGTACCGGGGAATTTCCGGCGGCAGACTTTCCGGTTCCGGCCCCTCTTTCGGAGGCAAAATAAGCGCCCTGATCATTCCGGGTTTCAACAGGCCAATCTCTGCGATAACTTTTGCGCCCGATACCAGCGCGAGTCCTTGCCGTTTTATACCCCGACCGGCAAGGAGCGCTTTCCACACCTTGAACGAGGGATTGGCTGAACTGGAAATATCAACTACAGTTCTCACTTCTTTTTCCCATTCTTTGCCCGGATGAGTCCGAGCAGGAGAAATCTTTTCAAAAATAATGAGCTTCCGCCGGTAACGTGTTCCGGGCAGGGTATAGGATATATTTTTGTTCAAAGCATAGGATTCGCTCTTTAAACGAAGGGCTTCGGCGATCTCATCTTCACTCTGCGGCCCCTTCATGAGAATGACCTGTCCCCCGGGTTCGAGAAGATATTCCACCCGATTCAACGTTTTTTCCGCTGTTTCCAACGCCCGTGTGATGACCCCGGCCGCCTTCTCCTCCATCCTTCCGGGCAGTACGCCCCTTCCATAAATCCGGATACCGCGCAATCCAAGCTCTTTCACCGCCTGTTCCAGGAATTCCACCCGCCGGGACCGCGATTCGGCAAGGATGATTTCACATTCCGGGCGGACGATCTTCAAGGGGATCCCCGGAAAACCGGCGCCGGTTCCGATATCAAGGAGCGGCGAAGGCAGCTCGATCAGGGTGGGGACAATCATGCAGTCGATATAGTGTTTGACTACAATATCGCGAAAACTGCGGAGACGGGTCAGGTCATACTCTTCAGTATGCCGGCGAAGGAGGAGGTGAAACCGCCAGAGAAGGTCCATTTGTCTATCGTCCAGGATAATACCCGCCTCCTCGAGCAGAAGACCCAGTGATGGCTTACTCTCGGACAAAGGCGCGCCATATGTCGGTTTTGACCGCTTTTTTCGGCCGGGCGTTTTATTCTGAGGCATACAGTACCCGCTTGTAACCGGGAGAAGGATTCGTTAGATTATTCCTTCGCTCTCTAAGAGCAGGGAATCCATTCGGACGCATGACACGTGACATGGTACTATAGATGCCGAAACAAGTTCGGCATGATATGACCCTGAACTTGTTGCCGCTTCGCGGGAACGATAAAACCGTTTCAGGGTCTAAATGATAAATAACACCTTTTTCAGAAGCCTTATTAAATGATCCGGCAAAAAGTAAATTTTACTTTATTTTCTGGCGTTTCTTTACCTCACCCCCTGTCCCCCTCTCCTAGTCAGGAGAGGGGGTAACTCATTATACGCCTT
>JAUYCD010000080.1 GCA_030692375.1 Candidatus Latescibacter sp.
ATCACGGCGTAATATTTTCAAGAATACTTACCAAATGACATAACCGGATAAAAAATTTACGGAAAAGTGTTTTTTTATTATAGACACTGTAACAAATTCTTTACTATGGACGACTCCTTGAACGCCGGAAAGACACGCAGCGGAAATCGGTAGAGAGAGCGGACAGCATCGCCGAGGCCAGACGAATAGAGCTTATTGCTGCCTCCCGGAAGAAAAAGACTGTCGAGCGGCTCAAAGAACGGGCGCTGGAAATTTATGAAAAGGCGGCGGTAAAGGAGGAACAGACTATTGTTGATGAACTGACCGCGATGAAATTCAAACCACCGGTTACAAAATAATAGAAAAAAGGATTCGCTTTTCTCCCCCCGCATAATTCCGATTACCCCCAATACAGTTCATTTAACCACGAAAATCACGAAATTTGCTTTTTGATAAAATCATTTTTTGTGCCTTTCGTGTGGTTCGTGGTTTAAAAATCTTGTACTTTTTCGTTAAAGTGAACCGTATTGCGATTACCCCGGTTTTTCCACATTTCCAAGTGTATTTCGTCATGTATATATTTTCAGAATCACTACCTCCACGCTGAGAATTAACATGAAAATCCATAGCAGGCACATCCCCCTGAGAATGTAGCTGTTAATAACCTTCCGTATGTGAGCCTGATCCGCGTTCAGGAGAATTTCCATATCGGCTTTGGAAATATTATCCGCCGGGTCGAGGAAACGGTTCAGATATTCTGGAGAGAAGAGATTCTTGCTCTGGTGGATTTTAAACTGGGTGAACGATCTATCCTCCGGAGGCAGAGATTGTTCCTCCTTTACTATTTTCCGATGCCACCAGTTGACATCCTCGCCGCGCGCCAGAATAACTTTATGAAGTCTCCACATGACACTGAAAGAAAAAACGCTGAGGGTGATCAGTAAAACTTCGAAAAATAGTGCTGTTCTCAGGAGGCTTGCTTCCAGGATACGGGAAAGAAGAAAAGAACCCGTTACCAGAAAGACAGACTGCAAGGTCAGGTCGATCTGGCGGTAAGTCTGGAGAAGCGCTTCCATGTTTCTCGAATGTGAAGCCAGATAATTCAACGATACCACGAATCAAAGCCTCCTTCTCAGGACATGGTTTTGATGAGCGAAAAATCGCCGGTGAATGCCGCTTCGAGCACCGGTTTCATGTAGGTTTCCACATCTCCCTTTGAAGGGTCCATGGGAGTGGGCATGTTCTTGAGTTTTGACTCAAGCTGCGGATTTTTTGCCGCCTCGATCATACGGTCGATATGAGTTCTTGTGGCGCCGGCTTCACGGAGGGTTATCGGGAAAGCGATGCTCTTCGAGAAGGCGATCATTCCGTGCGCTACCGCTTCGCCAAGGGCGCGCCCTTCAAGGTTTCCGAGGTTTTCGGTGATGAACCCTGCTCTATGGAAAACTTCTCCGACAGTACGCAACTGATCCTGGATGGCAGGTGAAAAAAGCACCGTGTAGTAAGGGTTCAGAACAGCGCAGGCGCGGCCATGGGTGAGAATGTCCACGAGCGAAAAGGAGCCGAGATGCCCGCCGTTTGTGCCGCCGATCATGATGGAATATCCGCCGAGGTCGGTTCCCAGCCCGAGCCGAATTCGAGAGTCGAGGTTTTTCGGATCTTTCAATGCCTCGGGCAAACTTTCGACAATCAATGAGATACCCTCGACTGCAATCTCTTTCATCCGGTCGTAGTAAACCTGTCCGGTGGCGCCCATGAATACCTCCCATAAGTGCGCGATACCGTCAAGAGCGCCGTCCAGTGTAAGTCCTCGTGGAGCGCCCTCGGTCACTCCATAATCGAAGACGGACTTGGGAGGAACAATGGCCATGTCGATTATCAGTTTTTTCTGCCCTGTCAGGGGATCGGTAATATTGGCATACTTGGTGAGATGCGCGCCGGAGGAAGCGATGGTCTGAACTGCGATAACCGGAGTGGCGGAAATATTGAGCGCCTCCCAGATTCTGGTGACATTCCCGGCGCCGAAATACGGTTCGATGCTGGATGCCAGCGCTTCGGATGCGCCGAGATATTCCATGACCTCTGAAGAATTATAGGCAGCCAGAATGCTGGCAGCTTTGGCGGCATCAATGGTGCTCCCACCGCCGATGGCGATCACTGAATCCGGGCAGACCTTGGAAATTTCGTTTGCAATCCGGTAGACATCCTCGCGGGGTGCATTCGGACCCGCTCCGAGAATGGAAGTGTACCCGACGCCATGCATATCGAGAGAATCGGTGATCTTGTTCCGCAGGGTTTCCACCCATTCCTGTCCCAGGTCTGCCACCACCAGAAGCGCCCTTTCTCCATAAAGGCAGGCGTATTCACCCGTTGTCTCCAGAACCCCGACCCCGTGGGCATAGTCATCGCCTTTCCATGCCTTGATAATTTCCTGAGCTTTTACCGTGCTTCGCGCCATGACAAATCCTCCCCTGCTATCTTTCAAAATCCGGTATGAACCGGTAAATTCGTGTATCCCACAAAGATTGCTTTAATTAGTGAAGATATAAATAAAGTATAGCATATCGGAACGGTCATGTCAAGAAAGCCTATTCATTAAAATTCGGTGGAACGGAACGGATGAGAACGGGGCGCATGCATCGTCGGGGATTTACCTGTGCCAACTCCTTGCTTGCGGAAAATCAGCGACCGGGAAAATGATCCTGGTGCGGTAGAATGAATTCACGACGCCAGGTCATTACAAATTAAATTTAGACAGGATTGACAGGATTCACAGGATCAGGAACAAATATAAATGAAATCATGTAAAATCTTGTAAATCCTGTCAAAAAAGCAGTTCGATTTGTGTTTTGGAGCGATACCTTGACTTCCTGCGCCGTCTTCCGTAGATTATGGCAGGAGAAAGGAAGCATGAAGAATCGAACAGGAATAGCTATTTCCCTTGGTATTCTCTGCATCGCATCCGGCTTTGCCGGAGTTATTACCGGCTGCGGGCCGACCGTTGAAAAAGGTCCCCGGATTTTCGTGTACCGCCTGGCTTCCGATCCGCCATCGCTCGACCCAATCCACACCACCGATACATCTTCCGCGACAATTGTGTTCCGTATCTTCGAAGGGCTGGTCGACCAGGACCCGGTGACTCTGGATGTGGTTCCGGCTCTGGCTGAACGGTGGGAGTTATCCTCCGATGGATTGACCTATACATTCCACCTGAAAAAGGGTGTAAAGTTCCATAACGGCCGCGAGGTGACCTCGGCGGATTTCCGGTACAGTTTCGAACGCTGCCTTACCCCGGAAAACCTTTCCGAGCGAAGCTGGGTGCTTGCGCCCATCAAAGGGGCGTCGGAAATGCTCGGCGGCAGGGCAAAAGAGCTTACCGGCATGGAAACGCCTGACGATTCCACGGTCGTATTGCGCCTGGTCAAACCGTTTGCCCCCTTCCTTTCCTATCTCTCCATGGAAGCGGGTCGTGTAACGGCCAGGGAGGGAGTGAAGGGCAAGGATTTTACTCCCATCGGCACCGGGCCGTTTCGGTTCCTCTCCTGGGAGCATGACATCCGGGTAAGCGTGGAGGCGTTTCCCGAATACCACGGGGCGAAATCGACCCTCCCGCGGGTGGATTACGAGGTAGTTCCGGACGTCGGGGTCGCTTTCCAGAAACTGGTGGTCGGCGAGGCCGACCTGGTGAATGAAACTCCCCCGGGACAGTTCAAACTTATTCAGAAGAAGTACGGGAAATTTGTCAGGACATGGCCTTACCTGCGGCTGGAATACATCGGGTTCAACCTTACAAGGCCTCCGTTCCGTGACAACCTCAAGCTGAGGCAGGCGCTCGCCTGGGCGGTTGACCGCAAGGCAATCGCCGACACTCTTTACGAGGGCGCCGCCATCCCCGCAACCACCATTCTTCCTCCGGGAGTCAAGGGCAAAGATGAAACAATAACCGGCTACGGGTATGATCCGGCCAAAGCCACCCTCCTTCTCACCGAAGCGGGGTATCCTGGTGGGAAGGGTCTTCCCCCGATCACCCTCTGGTACAATACCAACGAGATGCACCAGCTCATCGCACAGTATGTGCAGTCGGTGTTCAGGAATATCGGGGTAAATGTCCAGCTTAAAAGCATCGACTGGCCGGCCTACCTGAAAGCCTGCGACAATTTCGAGCCGGATATGTTCCGAATGGGATGGGTGGCGGACATCCCGGACGCCGACAACTTTTTCTATATCCTGCTCAATTCCGCGCAGAAGGGTGCGCCAGGGAATTATTCCGGATATTCCAATCCCGAATTCGACCGTCTCACCAATGAAGCCCGCCTCATCTCCGACCCGGAGCGCCGGATCGAGCTGTACAAAAAGGCCGACCGTCTCGCCACAGAGGATGCCTGCTGGATTCTCCTCATGTACCCCATGCAGCGGATTCTGTTCAACCCGGAGTACGAGGGACTGGTTCTCCCCAGGCAGGGGGATTTTCGGATTCCGCTGGAGAGGTTGAGATACCGTGTAGAGGAGAAGTGAGCAGGGAAAGCATGACTTGCATCCCGAACTGATTGAGAGTAATTTGTGATGTTGAGAAACAAATATACGAGAACACGCAAGATGGGTATTATGTCGCCAGCGTACCGGCTCTGAAAAGCTGACTCAGGCAAAAACGCTTGAGGAGTTGTATCCCCGCATTCGGGAAGTAATCGAATTGTGTATGGAAGAGGAAGAGCCGGCGAATCTTGAATTCGTTGTTTTATTAAGATTTTGATTTGAATTAAAAATTATTAAAAAAGACGTAAAGGGAAAATTCTATGAGAGGACCATTATTCAGTGAAAGAGAATTAGGGCCCCAACCTAGAAAAATTATTGAAATACCTGAAATTGTATGGAAAGGAATTGTATCAATAATTAATAGATACTGTGATAATGGTTATTTTGCTGAATATTTTCCACTTAAACAATGTAATGGGTCAAGGGCTGAAATCACTGGAACAAATAAAGAAGTATTAACTTATGATTTGCTTTCAATAAATCCTAATATTGAATCAATAGAATTAGATCATCCTCATGTTCCTGACTCCTATTCTATACTTGACTTGATTGAATATTGCCTAACTATAATCTCGAAGCCATTTTACGAAAGTGAACATGAGAAATACGGGCCTAAACACTATATTCATTTTTCAAAACAGGCTGGTATACAAGAATATACAGATAGTATAAATTTCTTGTTTTCACGTAATAGAGTTGCATTCTGTTTAAATAATGATGGAAAAATTGAAAGAATAGAAAAACCAGTTATTGGAGAAACTATTAAAAATGCACAATTTAATACAATTGATAGCGAATTAAATGAATTACTTGAGAGGGCACGTGAAAAATTCTTCAATCCAAATCCTGTTATTAGAAAAGAATCACTTGAAAAACTTTGGGATGCTTGGGAGAGAATAAAATCTCTTGAAAATCCAAGTAATAAAAGCGACTCAACAAAAAGAATCCTTGACATGACTGCTTCCGGCCCCTTTAGAGAATTAATTGAAAACGAAGCATTATGTTTAAACAAAATTGGAAATAATTTTATTCGCTTATCGATTTGAAACAGCACTCTTGACA
>JAUYCD010000081.1 GCA_030692375.1 Candidatus Latescibacter sp.
CGTTGAAATACTTACCATTCCTTTCGATAGATTCAAGACAATTACTCAAAAACAGCAACAGTTGTCTTTACCTCTCAAATTTTAACCGGACAGTTATGGGAGAAGAAATAAAAAACCCGCTGAAAAGCGGGTTTTGAAATCAAAGAGCCCTCATCGCTACTTCTTGAAATATACCTTGCCGAACCGCCAGGGAGTATGGAAGCTTCCCCGAAGAGTCGGGCTGAACGCGGCATACCAGTCGTCCTGGGGGGTCTTTCCCGATTTTCCACGCTCGATACGGTAAGCATTCAGACGCCACATATCGCCGTCTTTAGGTGGAATCTGCTGCTGCTCCCAGAGGTCCTCAAATGGAATGGCGATCTCGACAGTCCAAAATTCGTCCGTTGTCCCTTCTTTCAGCCCATCGCCCTTTACGAAGACCGCATTTTTCATATTCTTGAAGTCCCAGTCGAACCAGCCTTGTATTGCACCGTTCTTCCTCGGACCCGCATTGATGGCGATGAGATCCACCCGGGCATTCACCGGATTAAACTCCACTTCGTAATAGGAGGAGCCGTTGCCGTCTGGGTCGATGAAGAGTTCTACTACCTCTTCCTCCCAGAGCTTGTCGTCTTCTTTGGTGTAGGTAGCCCAGGCGTCCGGGTCCTCGCAATAGAATCCCGCATACAGGTATTGGTCGTCCCAGAGAAACTTCACCGTGGATTTGAGGGGAACCGGTTTTCCTGTGTTTGTATCTGTCAACGTGAATTCTTTGGCGCGGCTCCAATCTGCCTCATCGAGCTTGCCGTCGATGGTGATCTGCCCTGTTGTGCGGGTGACAGTGTAAGAGGAAAGCTCGGGTTCATCCGCGGCAAACGAAATCTCTGCGCCTCCGCTTGTCATAATGCCGAGCGCCGAAAACCCGGCCATCGTACCGATTGCAGATAAGAATCGTGAACATACTGTTTTCATGGGATTTCCTTTCTGGTTGATAGATGAAAAATATTTTTTACATAGATAAAAAACCGCCGTCAACATAAATGGTCTGCCCGGTTAGATAGGCGGAGGCATCGCTCGCCAGGAAAACCGCGATTCCAGCCAAATCCTCGGGAACTCCCCACCGTCCGAGCGCCATGCGTTTGAGCAGGGCATTATACCGCTCTGGGTTGTCCTGAAGTTCTCTGGTCATGTTTGTCTTGAAATACCCCGGCCCGATGGCATTGACACGGATATTGTATTGTCCCAGATCGTTGGCCATGGATTTCACCAGCATCCGCACAGCTCCTTTCGAGGCGGCATACGCCGGAATATTCCGCCCTCCTGTCTGTGACACCACAGAATCGGTAAGGATTATAGATCCTCCTGTTCCCTGGCGTATCATCGCCTGTGCTGAAAGCTGCGCAAGCATAAAAACGGCATGGACGTTTACCCTGAGCACCTCATCAAAATCCTCCAGGGAATGACTTTCTGAAGGCTCTCTCCTAATGATTCCGGCATTGCAGAAAAGGAAATCTATGCCTCCCAGCCCGGAGATGGCTTTCCCGGCGAGATTTTCAATATCGGCATCAATCCCCACATCGGCGGCGACGGGTATGATTCTGCCGCCGTAGTCTGATAGAGCGGTGGCAGTATCAATCAAAAGGTCTATGCCGCGCGCGGCGATTACCAGATCGGCCCCCATTTCCGCCAGGCCATCCGCCATTGCCCGTCCCAGTCCTCGCGAAGCGCCGGTGATGATCCCGCGTTTTCCTGCCAGGCTGAATTTTTCTTTAAGCATATTCACTAACCCTCATTCCCTACCCCTTCTCCCGCACGCAGGAGAAGGGGTAGGGAATAGAACATGTACAAAATTCATGTTTGATGATACGGGAAAAGTATTACAAAGTCTTCTGTTCTGTCGAAACCTCACCCGGCCTTTGGCCACCCTCTCCTAGTCAGGAGAGGGTAAAGACTTTGCCCGCCGTGAGTTACCCCCTCTCCTGACTAGGAGAGGGGGACAGGGGGTGAGGTTTTAAAAAGCTGAGTAGAAGGTAAAATTTCCCTTTTTATCGAATCATCATGTTTCAATTTCCGACACTTCAAAATTACTCAGCCGCCCAAGTACGAATCCGCTGATAAAAATACTATCTTCTGAAAACGCTTCAAAGAGGTAAGTTTAACATTCCTGTTTCAGATTTCAGATTTCATCCTTCACTTCCTTCGGGTTGCTTTCCATTCTTTAATCGCATATTTTATATGGTATCTGGCGAAAGTTTCTAAACCGAGGAGAATCAGGCATGGATGTTGATGTTCTCTGCATGATGGCGCACCGCGATGATGCGGATATTATTGCCGGCGGCACACTTGTTAAATTGAAAGAGCAGGGATATACAGTCGGCATCGTGGATTTCTCTCAGGGAGAGATGGGAACACGGGGAAATGCCGCCCAGCGTGCGGAGGAGGCGGCCTGCGCAGGGGGAATTCTTGGTGTGGACGTGCGGGTGAATCTCGGCTTTCCGGACGCAGCAATCGAGAACACGGTGGAGAACCGGCGCCCGGTAGTCGAAGCTATTCGAACATACCGGCCTCACCTGGTTATAACCCACGACTGCAACAACCGTAATCCGGATCATACTCATACCGGCCTTCTGGTCAAAGAATCCTGTTTCACTGCGGGTCTGGCCAAGTACGACACCGGGCAGCCCCCGCACCGTCCCAACAAGATCATCTATGGCATGGAATATTTCGAATTCCAGCCCACCATGATCATCGATATCTCCGCTCAGTACGAGCGCAAGATGAAAGCCGTCGCCTGTTACCGAAGCCAGACGTTCAATCCTGAATATAAGGGTCCTTCGACCTATATATCATCCAGTCGTTTTAACGAAGATATCATCGCCAGGATGAGGTATTACGGCTCCCGTATTCACTGCGAGTATGCCGAGGCTTTCCTCATGGAGACCATGATGGAGGTCCGCGACCTCGTCCGTGAAGTGGCTCTTCGGGCGCTCATTCCCGGACAGGGAAGAAACGACGCCGCGGACCACGCGGATACTCGCAGATAGAAACCGAGGAGTTTTTCATGAATATCGGCATCACCTGTTATCCGACCTATGGAGGGAGTGGAACGGTGGCGACGGAGTTAGGCAAGAACCTTGCCCGCCGCGGCAACAAAGTCCATTTCATAACCACCGCTCTTCCCTACCGTCTTTCGGATTTTATCGAGAACATTTATTTCCACGAGGTTCAGGTACTCCACTACCCACTTTTCGATTATCCGCCCTATACCCTGGCGCTGGCTTCCAAGATGGCGCAGGTAGCTCTCCGGGAAAAGCTGGACCTGCTCCATGTTCATTACGCCGTACCTCATGCCACAAGCGCTTACCTGGCCCAGAAAATGACCGTGAAAAAAATGCAACTCCCGTTTATCACCACCCTCCACGGAACAGATATAACCCTGGTGGGCGCAGACCCTTCCTATTTCGAGATTACAAAGTTCGCCATCGAGGAATCGACTGCAGTGACTGCCGTGTCCTCATATCTTAAAAGAGAGACCATCGAGCGCTTCGCGGTGGAGAAAGAGATAGAGGTGATTCCCAATTTCGTCGATACCGATAAATTCTCTCCGGATACCTTGATCCCGCGTTCTCTTTTTGCCGACCCCGATGAAAAAATTCTCATGCATATCTCCAATTTCCGTCCGGTCAAGAGGGTGGGGGATATTATAAGGGTTTTTGAAGGGGTTTCCAGACAGGTTAAGGCGCGATTGATATTCATAGGCAGCGGCCCCGAACTGGAACCCGCGAAAAAAATGATCGAGGAGCTGGGATTATTCTCCAAAGTGCAATTTCTGGGACGGCAGGTCGATGTAAGCTGTCTCATTCCCCTGGCCGATCTCTACCTTCTCCTCTCCGAGCATGAGAGTTTCGGTTTGACCGCCCTTGAGGCTATGAGCTGCGGAGTCCCGGTGATCGGCACATCCGGAAGCGGGATGGAGGAATTCCTCGGCGACGGGAAAGCGGGGAGTCTCTACCCGGTGGGCGATATCGGCGCCATGGTGGAAAACTGTGTACGGATTCTCAAGAATCCCGATCTCGCCGGTGAACTGGGACGGGCGGGAAGAACACGGGCTATCGGGCAGTACCCTGAGGATATCGTCACTCAACGATATATCGACTTGTATACGAGAGTTGTTAAATAGATGCCGAAACGAGTTCGGCATGACATGGGAAAAAGGGGAGGTTGCGATAATAAAGGCAATCTCCTTTTTTATTGGCAAGAATTTATTAAAGTGCTTATCGAGTTGACTCCGCAACTTGTGTGTTTGCATTCAGTAAAGATAGCCCCCTTCTGGCCTTTCAGGCCACCTTCCCCCCTTGCGGGGGGCAGGACACAGCTTCATCGTGCCTGCGAAGCAGCAAAGCATGTGGCGCCTCAACTTCCCTTGCCCCCATTTATGGGGGAAAGGGACCGAGGGTAAGGGGGCTTGAGCAGATATGATGAGTCATCTCGATAGGCGTATTTATTTTTCTACTTGCTTGTTATGAAGAGAATAGATTTATTGTAATATTATACGCGAACGAAGATTATCTAAAGAACAGCAGTTCTCCGGATCGAGCACCCGCAAGCAAAGGAGATGCATCATGTCGGCCCAACAGTTCCAACGGTCTTCGACTCTGCGGCCAGTGCGCCACCGTCACGCGGGGCCTGGCTGGCTCCCGGTCCTCCTGATGGTCGGCGCGTGCCTCGGCG